>CAYPKH010000131.1:0-5715 GCA_964411245.1 uncultured Nitrospina sp. | reverse complement strand
CCTTTCATCACCGCCTGCTGCGGGATGGAGTTCATGTCCGCCGCCGGCCCACGGTACGATCTCGACCGGTTCGGCGCGGCGTTTCCGCGCTTTTCGCCCCGGCAGGCAGATCTTTTGATGGTGGTGGGGACGATCAGTCACAAGCAGGCGCCGATCCTGGTCAAAGTGTACAACCAGATGACCGAGCCGAAATGGGTGGTGGCCTACGGCGTGTGCACGGTCTCCGGCGGGTTCTACGACAATTACGCCACAGTTATGGGCATCGACACCTTGATTCCGGTCGACGTCTATATACCCGGATGCCCGCCGCGCCCGGAAATGGTGATCGACGGCCTGATGAAACTGCAGGACAAGGTCCAGGCGGAAACCCTGGCGGACCACGTCAAGGGTCCGGCACCGGTCACCCCGCCCGAACGCCTCGTCAACATTTAAAATTTAAAGAAATTTTCCGAGAACTCTCCGCTTATTCCAAAGCGGAGAGTTCTTTTTTTATGGATACGATCCAGTTGCGGGCGGCTTCTTTCTCCACCGGGGTAAAGCCGGGGCGCTGGATCATGGTGACGATGCCCTTCACCTTCTGCCTCACGTAATCCGTCAGGGCCTGCTTATTGGAAACGGTGAGGCGGACCTCCCCGTTATCATCGACAAACCGTTCCTTCAAATAATGAAAGTACAGGGCGAGCCGCTGGGCCGGGTCTTTGGGTCCCTTGCCGAACTGCAAATGCATCAAAGCTTCCTTGCGGCGGTCGATGATGTATCCGAGGCGGGTGTTGTCATCTTTATTAAATTGCAGATCAAACACACCAAACGCCCATTCCTTCGCTTCGTCACTCACCGTCAGCTCCGGCAGGGGCAGGTGCTTCACCGCGGCCAATTCCAGCAACAGGGAACGCACCCCGGTGCGGTCGCTCCAGTAAGCGGACTGTAGAGGAACGGTGCGGTTCAGGCGGCTGACTTCTTTCAGGAGCGGGTCCATTTTAGTGATGGCCTGCGACAGGCGTTGCAATGATTCTTCATCAAACTCATCCAGAAACCACTGAACCTCGCGCGGCACGCTCGATTTCTCCAGGATGCCCCTCTTAAAATACGCGTTCAGGATGCGGTCCATGTCCGGGATGAAAAACGCCTCCAGCACTTTCGCGAAATAGGGAAAGTTCAGAATCAGAAAGCGGGGATCGGACCGGATGTTGAGGCCGTAGGCTTCCAGTTCGTTGACGTGTCCCAGAAACGTTTGCGTCAGGTGCAGGGTTTCATGCAGGTGCGTCGCCTCGCCGTAGGCTTTGGTGTCGATCAAGATACTGCCGGGCGAGATGCGGATGGTATCGAACGTGGCGTGCGCCAGTTGGCCGGGTTGCAGGAGGGCGTCGGAGTACGGCTGGATGATGTACTGGCGCAGGGGAACCTTGCTGATTTCGGGAAGAGTTTTTTTAAGGAGTTCCAGTACGCGCTTCATACGCACGGACGCCTTTTGGATCAGTTGTTCCGGTTGATGGCATTTGCCGCAATCGTAATTTTCAAAACCGGGAATAAGAAAGGCGGTGAGGCCGCCATCGGTGACCGATTTCCGGACCACTACCTGCTTCAGAATTTCCCCGGTTAAACGGGGATCCTTTTTCGGCAGGTGCAGGGAGATCAGCGAATCCAGCTCGCCGACCCCGATGGCCGGTTCAGCAGTGACTCGATCCGGTCCGCCGGTCCACAGGACGGCTGTGAATACCATCCAAGCCCCCAGTCCGGGCCTGCGCATCAACCCCCCTTGGCGGTGGATGGAGGTTTCATGATATCGAGCCTCTGCCAGACGCTGATCACCTTGCGGCCGTTGCGGTCTTCCTTAGCGCCGTCCCACACCGCGAACGCGATCAGCAGGGGTCCCTTTTTGTCGATGATGGCGTCCCAATTGCCGAACGCCGCCACACTGCGCATGAAGACCACCGTCCATTCACCGTCTTTCCAAGTGCCCGCGCCCTCCACGTTCTGGTACTCCTTCGGTTGCGGGGTGATGGTCCCGAACCCTTCGGCGTTGAGTTCTTCCACCGCATTTATCTGCGTGGTGCCCAGTTTGGCGACGGGGTTGGACATGACGCCGCCGAAAATGAGGGCGTCCATATCAACGCCGCCGGTGGAGTATTCGGAATCCTCCGACGCTTCGAGGGTTTCTTCCAGGCCGGCCTTCCAGTGCCAGATGTTGACCGGCTTGCCGCGGTTGCCCATGCCAAAGAACGGCTCGTTGTGGCCGTGGGTGTGCAGGGTGACGTCACCCAGCGCCAGTTGCACCGCCACGCCGTCGGTGTACACGTCGATCCGGCCCTCCACAAATCCGTCCTTGGTCGGGTCCTTCCATTTGAGACGGATGGCCAAATCTTCGCCGTTGTTGACAGAGGTGACGTTGATGATTCCAATGGCATCCCGCCGGGCCGACAGCGGACGCAGGATCAGGTTGGTGGACCGAATGTCTTTCCAGACGGGGCTGTCGGGGTTGGTATCCAGCTCGTAAGGAACATAATAGGAGAGCAAATCGGTTTCAAATTCCGCCTTCTTGAACCCCGTGCGGAAATTGGACCGGATGAAATGCACCAGCGCCCAGCGGTCCTCTTCCGGGAGATGGGTGTAGGAGCCCATCGGCGTGCCGTCGAGTCCGGTGGAAATCGTCCGGAAAATGTCCTTCGGCTCATGCCCGGCCTTGAAATAGTTGGGATTGGTGATGTCATGCACGAACACCGCATGCTTCCAGGCGTCCATCAGCGATTCGGCGAGACGTCCGTCCCCCCGGCCTGAGGAGCCATGACAATCGGTGCATTTATTTTCAACAAATAATTTTTTGCCTTTGGCGATCAACGCCTCGGAAGATGGGACCGGAGTGATTTTCAGGCTCTTGCCCGGCACTTCATTGCGGAAGCGGTCGGAAAAACTTTTGATCAGGTTGACCAGCGCCCAGGTATCCTGTGGCGACAGGGCTTCCCTCCACGCCGGCATCGAGGTTCCCGGCACGCCGCTGATGATGGTGCGGTATAAATCTTCATCTTTGGGAAGCTCTCCCGTCGGTGTGGAACGGAATTTAAAAATGCCTTTGCGAAAATCGCGCGGCCAGGGATACAGGTAATTGGTGGCAGGGCCGCCGCCGTTGCCGTCGCGCCCGTGGCAAAAAACGCACATGTGCAGGTAGATGTTGCGGCCACGGTTCAACAGGGCCTGCGCCTTGGTGGCGGGTTTTTGCAGGTTGCCCATGTCGTGTTCGCCGCGCTTGAGGAACGGGTCGGCCGGCATGCCATGATCCATGTGGCCCATGTCGTGCGGGTCATGCTTCATGCCGGAATCGGGGGCTTCCTGCATATACTCGGAACCGGGAGCCGCTTCTTTCCCAAATTCGATCATGCCTTCGGGTTTAGAGGGAAGTTTTTCGAGATCGTGGGTATGCTTTTCCTCACCGTGGGAGAACACCGGGGCGGGGATACTCCATAACCAACCGAAGACCGCCAGCACCCCAATACCGGCGAGGCCGCCTCCGAAAGAAAGTGGTATTTTGTTATTCATTCAACACCTCATGAGGGAGAGAGAGGGGTTCCCCTGTGTTAACCCGTGAGGCTTTTACCGGGCTTTGCGGACCATTTTAACGCCCTGGTCCAGGTCACCCAAATCTTTCAGGTTCCAGTAATCTTCGCGCTGTCCCAAACCGAAGTACCAGGCATTGTTGAGGTTGCGCTCGGTGCCGGTCCACAGATAATAACTGCCGCCGGAGGCAAACACCTCGGGCAGGCCGATGGGCTCGCCGTCCTTGCTGGCCACCCGCCGTTGGGGATCCCATATCTGCTGGAGTTCGTCCAAAGTCGGCAGACGCCAATCGTCATACCCGCCAAATTTCTGGGCATTCTTACTGTCTACATACTCCAGGGCTTCGTACCAGTTCATACCTTTTTTCACATCGTGGTAGGAGTCCGTCTTCTGCCACATCAACCCGGTGCGGGTGTCCAGGATGGTGCCATTGGAATCCGCCATGAAGCGCGCCGGCTCGGCCCAACCAGGAACCGCCAGCATCGCCGCCAGCAACAGGGAAAGCATCCCCAAACGCCTGAATTTATCTCGAAATTTCATAGGAAATAGATTTTGGTTTAGACATGCATCTTATTATACTAATCGCCAACGGCCAAACCAATTTCTTTTTAATCCGGCTAAAAACAGGGAAATCCTTATGAAATTGACGGTTTTGGGCTCCGGCACGGCGGTCCCCAACTTGCAGCGCAACTCCGCGGGCTACCTTTTGGAGGAGGACGGCAAACGGTTTTTGATCGATTTCGGTTACGGCAACCTCCATCAGTTGTTGCGCCTGGGCATCACCTATCACGCCATCGACCGGATTTTCCTCACGCACAACCACCCGGACCATATGTGCGATCTGATCCCCTTTCTGTTTGCCACCAAGTATCCACTGGATCCCCGCACCCGCAACCTGCCGATCGTGGCGGGACCGGGATTCGGCGATTACTTTGACCGGATGATGCAGGCGTTCAACCATTGGCTGACGCCCGAGTCCTATCAAGTGGAGATCGTCGAACTGGATGAGGAAACACGTACCTTCGATGGGTTGACGGTGACCTCCGGCAAAGTGGCGCATATTGAAATGAGCCGGGGATTCCGTTTCACCGACCGCCGGGGGAAATCGGTGGTGTTCTCGGGCGACACCGACTATTGCCCGGAGATCGTGGAGTTGGGTCGGAATGCGGACCTTCTCATTCTGGAATGTTCCACACCCGACGACATGAAAGTCGAAAAACACCTCACCCCGCAACTGTGCGGACAGATCGCCCGGGAGGCCGGATGCCGCACGCTTCTGCTCTCCCATTTTTACCCGCCGTGCGACGGCCCATCGGTGCTGGACGTCTGCCGGCGGGAGTTTTCCGGGAACATCATTCTGGCGGACGATTTGACGGTGGTGGACATTTAGCGCCGGATACCCTGGATCACCTCCTTTTTTCAGCCCTCAAAAATGTCATTCAGTGACAGGTTTTGTCCTTTCCAGCCTGCCGGATTTTTTCCGCCGGTCCTACCCGAATAAAAATGCGAATTTCCTGATCCCGGGCAAGAGACTCAAAAAACATGGGTTACCAACAGTCTCCTGGTAACGGGGCGGCCGCCACCGCCCCACCTTCCCGGCTTTGGAATGGCAATTGCTTTATTTAGATTAACAGTGAATTAAACACTTGGAAGGCCACGACATGAACCACGATTATAAATACAGCATGGGACTCACGGCTTTAATAGCGGGCTTGACGTTACCCGGTACGGCATCGGCAGGAATACTCGATAAAATGGAAGCCCAATGTCAGTGCCTGACCGCACACGCCACCCTGGGACAGCTCATCAGTCTCGGTGTGATGCTGGCCCTGCTGGCGGGAATCGCTGGGGTTAAATGGATGTACCGGAAAAAATTGAATGCGCCGGTTGGGAACGAACCGCCGAAAGCGGAGGACCCCGCTCTTAAGAATTTAAAGCAATTGCAAATTGGAGCGCGGTTTTCCAATTGGAGTAATATTCATCGGCTGGCCGGACGGACAGAATAACCGGCAGTAAAAATTTAACAGGCATTAAGCAGTACGCATAAGGTTACCCTCTCCCCCGACCAGCTATTCGGGGATGCGGAATTCGAGCGCCGCAAATCCCCGAATAGCTGGCTCACCTCTTTCAATCCTCGGCAGGTGCACCGGCAAAGGTACAAAAAAC
>CAYPKH010000130.1:4978-5718 GCA_964411245.1 uncultured Nitrospina sp. | reverse complement strand
TTCCCGCTGGGTGTCCTCGAGTTGATTGGCGTTGGCGTTGAATTCCTCCTGGAGGTTTCGAAATTCTTCCAATTCCCGCTGGGTGTCCTCGAGTTGATTGGCGTTGGCGTTGAATTCCTCCTGGAGGCTTCGAAGTTCTTCCAATTCCGCTTCCAGAGTCTGGTTGGCCGCCTGAAGAGATTCGGTCTCGCCTTCCTGATCCCTGATGGATTCCTGCAGATCGCTCAACTGTTTTTCCAATTTGGCCTTGGCGGACTGTTCTTTTTCAATACTTTTCCGAAGAGTCGAGATTTCCAGGTCCTTATCGGAAATTTTTGTCCGGTAGTCTTCAATTTCGGATGCGGTCAAGTCTCCGGCCTGGGATTTCAGCTGAGAGCGCAAAGTGGCCAGTTCAGCTTCTTTTTTCTGAAGCGCATTGCGCATCACTTCATTTTCTTTCTGAATCTCATCTGGGTCGGTTTTGCCGGGGGTTCCGGGAGCACTGGTCTTGCTTTCCTGGGAGGAATTTTCTTTTGCTCCCGCGCCGGCCTCGGCAAGCAGTTTTTCCAGTTGCAGGGATTTTTCCCCCAACTGCCGCTCGATAGAATCCCGATTGGACCGCAGGTCCGCTTCCACCTGTTTTCGCTCCTTCAGTTCTGTCAATAATTGGGAGTGGGTCTGCTCCATCTCATTGACTTTTTCCCCAAGCTCTTTTTCAAAAGCCGCTTTAGCCGCTTTCAATTCCTTTTCAAGGGAGAGCG
>CAYPKH010000130.1:0-4968 GCA_964411245.1 uncultured Nitrospina sp. | reverse complement strand
GTTCAGGGACTTCCAATTCGAGCTGTGGTTCCATGGAAATTTCGGTTTCGGCCGCCCTGTGCGGTTTTGTGGAACCCGGGGGACTCATGAGGCTGGAGATCAATCGGCCCATCACCTTGACCACGTTGATTTCGTCCTGATCCCAGGTCCGTTCTTTTTGGTTCGATTCAAATCCTATATAACCTACGACAGAATCGTTTTGAATGATGGGAACATTGATTAAGGATTTGATGCCCTGAGAGACGTAAACCTCCATTTCTGAAGAGGCTTCTTCCGGCATATCTGTTATTTTCGGGAGATGAATGACCTCTTTTTTTTGCATATGTTTTTTGAACCACGGGAAGTTTTCCAGAGAAATTTCATCATCCGGATCGGGTTCCAGCAGGGGTTCACCGGAAACCCACAGGTGGGTGTTGACCATAAGGGTTCCGTCCTGGGTGAAATTGAAAATGTAACCCTGATCCACATTGGTCATTTCTCCGAACAATTGAAGCGCTTTTTTGATCCGTGTGTTGACTTCCTCGGGAGTGTTCAATTCCTGCGACGTTAAGCTTATGAGGGTGCTTTCCAAATCGAACCAGAATTTAAACCGGGCCCGGGCGTTGGCGCTTTTGATGGCCTCACTGTGATATTTCTTTTTATTGAAATTCAGATCGGCCGTCAACTTTTTGATTTGAGGCTCAAAATTTCCCTTGAGGTGCGAAAGCTCGTTCCTCAAGCGCGTGGATTCCGAAATATCCTGTCCGGAATTGATGGACCCATAGACTTTGTCTCTTTCGTCCTTCAGGGAGGAGCATTGCCAGTCGATCATCTTTTCCGTGCCGTCCTTGGTTTTGACGGGGGTGCTGAAACGGAGGAGATTTTGACTTTTATCATTGATAAATTGTTTGTACTGGTTTTTTACCGCATTCCGGCTTTTCTCCGGGACCAACAGGGAAATCCAGTCCTGACCCAACAACTCTTCCTCCTTGTAACCCAGAAGGTTTGCCGTCTTGTCATTAATTTGCATGATGTTGTTGGAGGTATCGATGACCAGAATGATCGAATTGTCCACCGTGAAAAAGACTTTGGAAAGAGTCTGCTCGCCGTGCAGGGCGGTTTCCAGGGATTTCAATTCATCCACGGCGCTCTTCATGCTTTGAAAGGGGATGACCAGAGATAAACAAACAATGGAAAGACACGATACAATAAAGGTCCAGCGATCCAGATCGTTTTTATGGACTTCCATTTCCAGATAATCGACAAGAATAATCGTTTCCAGCCAGAATTCCCATACCACCAGAAATCCCAGGCTGAGCAGGAGGGTCAGGCACGCCAGATATCCTGTGTTGCCTTCAAGTTTCATTGATTAGACCTTTTGTCGGTAGGAGTGTTACGGCCGTTGTTGTTCCCGGGACAATGTGCGTCATAAGTTGGTTACGGGTCCGGACTGTAAAGCACTTGCCTGCGGCTGAATGAAGTTGATCCTTTCAGTCCCAGAAATGTTTGAACGATTCACACGTCCGCAGTAAGGGATTTGTTCTTGAAAAAACGGTCCCTGCAGACGGTAAATCACTATATTGAAAATGCAATTCGATGTAAAAAGTATAGCCAATAACACCTTGAAAAGCAACCAATTAGGCCTGATTATTAGAAGCTCTGAAGGTGCCCTTGGTTAGGGTGTAAATGTATATCAGCGGACTTTCCCTTTTGGGTCTGGACCGGACGACAAGGGGCCTGCACACTCAAAAAATAACCTGTTTGGATAAAGTTTTTAAGGGGTCAAGAGCCGTTGGTAAATGGATAAAGCCTTGTTTTTTATTCGTCTTGAATTTTAATGGGACAGGCCTTAACCTAAAATCACTACCCTATTGTAAATGTATTCCTAATTGCCGCCAGTATGCCGCTTTCTAAAAACAGAAAAAGTGCTCCTTCCGAAAAACCGGAATCACCCCGGTCGGTAAAACAATCGGAATCCCCCAGGCCGGTTACTCCGGTGAGTTCGTCCCCCCGCCGGGCGTCTGCGGTTCCCAACACAAAAGAATTGCGAAAAAAGGCAGGTGGAAGAAGAGTGTCCGACCGCCTCAAGGTTCTTTTGGCGAAGGTGGTTTCCGTGGTTTCGTCGGATAGTATTAATGAGGCCTTTTTTAATTTGACCGATGATATCAAGGAGTTTTTCGAGTGCCAGACTCTGATTATTTATTCGGTAAATCCTCAGAAGACCCAGCTTTTTTCCAGAAATCACATTTCCGATGAAATTGTTGAAAAACGCCTCGATATTTCAAAATCCAATCTTCCCGGATATGTATTTCAAACCGGAACTTCCCTGAACATTAAAGATGTCTATGACCGTAAGGACCTGGCATGGTACCCGGGATTGGCGCACGACGCCTCCTGGGACACAAAATTAGGCATTAAAACTGTTTCCGTTCTTGTGGTTCCCATTTTTAATGGTTCCAAACCCATCGGTGTGCTGGAGATTATCAATAAACAGGATGCCACGCCGTTTTCGAATCAGCTTTTGAAACTGGCGGAAGATCTTGCGAAATCCCTTGGGAACGCTTTGGACAAGCTGGAGAACGAAGAACATAATGAGAAACTGCAAAGCATCGGGCTGGCCATTCAGGAAGCCACCGTCATGGAGGATATTTTATTTGAGACCACCAAACCGATCGTTGAGCTGTTCGACGCGAACGTGGTTAATATTTTTGCGGTGGATAAAAGGCAAAATGAAATTTACTCCAAAACCAAAACCCCGCAGGGAGTTCGCGAGAGAAAAGTTCCCATTGGCCCGGGAAGTATCGTCGGGTGGGTGGCGCTGGAACGCAGGATGGTCAATATAGACAATGTGAACTCTGAGGAAACGCTCTCCAAATACCACCCGGACCTGAGATATGACCCCGCCTGGGACCAGGCCATGGGAGTGGAAACCAAGTCCATGTTGTGTTGCCCCATGATTCATGAAAATAAACTTATGGGGGTTCTTCAGGTCATCAATACCCGGGTGGCCGAGCCCTTCGGGCCCAATCATGAGAAGCACATCATTTCCATAGCCCAGATGCTGGCGATCGGCTTTCATAACAACTCCCGGTTTGTGAAAGCCCGGCCTCATAAATTCAGCTATCTGATCAACAATGGAATTCTGACTCCGGCGGAGCTGGAATCCTGCATGATCAAAGCCCGAAAATCCAGCATGGATCTGGAAACATTACTTTTAAACGAGCAGGGAATCAAGCGGGCCGACCTCGGCAAATCGCTGGAAAATTATTATGGTATTCCCTATTTCGGTTATAACGACTCGACCCTTCTTCCCCAGAGGTACTTTGACGGTTTGAATAAAAATTACCTGATGAAAAATCATTGGGTGCCTATTCAGAGCGATGACAAACTCGTCGTGGTCTTGATCGACGATCCTTCCAAAATGGACAAGGTCCGAAGCATCAAAATGTCCTTTCCCAGAAGGGAAATCCAATTCAAGATTGGCTTGAAGGCCGATATCAGGGATTACCTGTTGGGGGCACCTGCGGACGACGACGACCATGAGGAGGAAATCCATCATTCCGACACGGAAAACGTGTCCGCCCTTCTGGAATCGTTGATCAGCGAACAAGAAGCCACCATTGTCGAAGAGGAGGATGAGGAAGAAAGCGCCATTTCGGAGAGGGACAGCTCTATCGTCCGACTGGTCAATAAAATTATTATCGATGCCTATGACAAGGGAATTTCCGATATCCATGTCGAACCCGGGGTGGGCAAGGAAGAATTGCTGATCCGGTATCGAAAAGAAGGAGAGTGCGAAGTCGCACAGAAAATTCCCCATACCTACATGCGGGCTTTTATTTCCCGCATCAAGATCATGTCCAAGCTGGATATCGCCGAACGGCGCATGCCGCAGGACGGCAAGATCAAAATGAAGTACGGTAAAAAGGAAATCGAACTGCGCGTGGCGACCCTTCCTACCGTCGGGGGCAACGAGGATGTGGTCATGCGTATCCTGGCGGTCAGCAAAACCCTGCCCTTGGATAAAATGAACTTCCTGGAACGCAATGAAAAGTTGATGAAAACCAGCATCACCAAACCCTACGGACTGATCCTGGCAGTGGGTCCGACCGGTTCCGGTAAAACAACCACCCTTCACTCGGCGTTGGGTTACATCAATACGCCCAAAAAGAAAATCTGGACCGCCGAGGACCCGGTGGAAATCACCCAGCGGGGTCTCCGTCAGTTGCAGACGCACAATAAGATCGGCCTGGACTTCGCCCGTGCCATGCGTTCCTTCCTGCGAGGCGATCCCGACGTGATCATGGTGGGTGAAATGCGCGATGTGGAAACCTGCTCCATCGCTTTGGAGGCCTCCTTGACCGGACATCTGGTATTCAGCACCCTGCATACCAACTCCGCTCCGGAGACGGTCACCCGATTGATCGATATGGGTATGAACCCCATCAATTTTGCCGATGCCCTGATTCTAATTTCCGCCCAGCGCCTGGTTAAAACCCTGTGCAAAGATTGTAAGAAAGACTATCACCCGACGCGGGAAGAATTCGACATGCTGGTCGAAGAGTACGGCACCACCGAATTTCTGAAACTGGGTATTGAATACAAGGACGACCTGATGTTGAAAGGACCCGTGGGCTGTCAAAAATGCGGCCAGACCGGATATGCCGGGCGTATGGGTCTGCATGAATTGCTCGAAGGGACCCGGGAGGTCAAGCGGTTGATTATGAAGGGAGCCTTAATGGAGGAAATTCAGGAGCAGGCGATCCGGGACGGCATGACGACGTTGAAACAGGACGGCATACAGAAAATTTTTAAAGGATACTGCGATTACAAACAAGTGGCGGCAGTCTGCGTGGTATGAGCATTTTAATTTAAAAGGATCGGCAAAATGAAAAATATCAAATTGGATGAGATCAGGCCTGGAATGGTATTGGCCCGCGAGGTGAAGGGACGCTTCGGGAGGGGACTTCTGGTGGCAGGAAATGTGGT
>CAYPKH010000129.1:0-5718 GCA_964411245.1 uncultured Nitrospina sp. | reverse complement strand
GTGCTGGATGAGGATCATGCGGACCGGGTGCTGGCCGACGCCCTGAAAACGATGAACGACGAACGGGTGCCTTACACCCTGCTGGTGAAGAAAGGGTTGTTCGATGAAAGGCATTGACGCGTTCCGGGAACTGGCGCCCCTGTTGAACAACGAACCGACGGTGCTGGCCAACGGCTACATCAGCCGCGAGTTTTTCAACGTGACCGACCGCCGGGAAAATTTTTACATGATCGGGTCCATGGGCCTGGCGTCTGCCATCGGCCTCGGCGTAGCGCTGGCGCAACCTCAGCGGCGGACCCTGATCTTCGACGGCGACGGCAATGTGCTGATGGCCATGGGCACACTCGCCATGATCGCCGCCTGCGCGCCGAAAAACCTGATCCATATCGTGATCGACAACGAAGTGTACGAATCGACCGGCAGCCAGCGTACCCTGTCGCACGACATCCGGCTGGAGGAGGTGGCCCGAAGCGCCGGTTACCGGCAGGCCAAGCGGGTGACCCGGCGCGAGGATATTCGCCCCGCCTACGAGCAGTTATATAAGGAAGAGGGGCCGTCATTCCTGCTCATCAAGGTCGAGCCGGCGTTCGATGCCTCCCAGGCCCGGGTGACGCACACACCGGAAGAAATCCGCGACCGCTTCATGGAAGCGCTAGCGAGGTAACGCTGGCTCCATTCTCTGATACAAGTTGGCTCATGAAAGATTTTTCCAAAATACTGCGCTACGCCAAGCCGTATACAAAAGGTATCGCCTTCGCCTTTTTGTGTCTGGTCGTTACTTCGGTGATCACGCTGGTTCTGCCCCTCCTGGTGCGCAATATGATCAACGTGGTGGTGGTGGAAAAGAACGCCGCGGCGCTCAACAGCCTGACCCTGGACATTATCGCGGTGATCGCGTTTCAGATGCTGTTCGGCATAACCCAGAATTATATTCTGGGATTCGTCGGCAACCGCATGACCGCCGACTTCCGGATGGAGTTGTTCAATCACATTCAAAGCCTGTCGCTCCGTTTTTTCCAGGACCGGCGGGTGGGGGAAATCATCTCCCGGATGAGCAACGACATCTCGGTGATTCAAACAGCCTTGGTGTCGATTCCGGTGGCGGTGTTGCGGCAATCCATCACCCTGGTCGGCGGGCTGGCCATCGTGTTTTACCTGAACTGGAAACTGACCGGCTTGATTTTGATCGTTCTGCCGCCGTTGATGCTGTTCGCCCGCATCTTCGGCAAACGCCTGCGCGCTCTGGCGGGTCAGGTGCAGGACCAGTTGGCCGGCGCCATGGTTGTATTGGAAGAGGTGATCTCGTCGATCAAGGTGGTCAAGTCCTACAACCGTGAAGAATACGAACAAAAACGGTTTGAAGAAGGCATCGAAGCCGCGTTCGACGCCGAAGTGAAAAAGGTAAAAGTCTCCGCCTTCTTCGGTCCGTTTGTGTTGTTCCTGACGTTTCTGGTGTCCGCGTTGCTGGTGTGGTATGGCGGACGGCAGGTGATGGCCGGAGTCACCACGCCGGGAGAACTGGCGGCGTTTTTTCTGTATGCTATCATCATCGCCGGTCCCATCGGCACCTTCGTGCGCCTGTACACGCAAAGCCAGGAAGCACTGGGGGCCATCCGGCGCGTCTATGAAATTCTCGACACCAGGCCGTTGATCCGGGATCCGGAGAATCCGGTCATCTTCGATCAGGTGGAGGGTGCCATTGAGTTCGACCGCGTTTCCTTCGGTTACAACAAGGACGTTCCCGTGTTGAAGGACGTGTCCCTGCAGGTGCGGCCGGGAGAACAGGTGGCGCTGGTGGGTCCGAGCGGCGCGGGCAAGTCCACCGTGGTGCAACTGGTGCACCGGTTTTTCGACGTGGATGCGGGGACCATTCGCGTGGACGGCCATGACATCCGCGACACCGCGCTCAAAACATTTTTGAACCATGTTGCACTGGTGCCGCAGGAGACCTTGTTGTTCGGCGGCACCATCCGCGAAAACATTCTGTACGGCAAACTCGACGCGACGGAGGAGGAACTGGACCGGGCCGCGCGCTTCGCCAACGCGTATGACTTCATCGAGAACCTGGATAAGGGATACGACACGGTAGTGGGCGAGAAGGGCGTCAAACTGTCCGGCGGCGAAAGGCAGAGGATCGCCATCGCCCGCGCGCTGTTGAAAGATCCGAAAATCCTGATCCTCGACGAAGCCACGTCATCGTTGGACAACCAGTCGGAAATGCTGATTCAGGATGCCCTGGACCACCTGATGCGGGGACGCACCACCCTCATCATCGCGCACCGGTTGAGCACCGTGCACAATGCCGACAGGATCATCGTCCTCGACAAGGGCCGGGTGGTGGAAACGGGGAACCACAAGGAATTGATGGCTAACGAGGGTTTATACTACAAGCTCTATACCCTGCGGGCGTTCGAGGATCCCATTCCCGTGGAAGACGAAGGTTGAGGCCGGCCCGCTTCGCATTTAAAATTCATTCCCGGATTGCTCCTGCCGTTGAGGCGTTATGGACAAATTAAAGTTTCTCTTCGGCATTCACAACCACCAACCCCTGGGCAACTTCGATCATGTCTTCGAGGACGTGTATCACCATTGCTACCGGCCTTACTTTGAAGTCCTGCAACAGTTCCCACAACTGAAAACCACCGCCCACTTCAGCGGGTGTCTGCTGGAATGGCTGCAGGGGCATCACCCCGAATACCTGGACGTGATTCGCGGCCTGGTGCAGGGCGGGCAACTGGAGTTGTTGAGCGGCGGGTTTTACGAACCGATTCTGTCCAGCCTGCCGGAGGAGGACGCCATCGGGCAAATCCGGATGATGAACGCCTTCCTAGAATCGGAGTTCGGTTGTACCCCGCGGGGACTGTGGTTGACCGAGCGCATCTGGTCGCCGCATCTGCCGAAAATTCTCGCGCAGGCGGGCATCCGTTACACCATCGTCGACGACACCCATTTTTATTATGCCGGGTTGCAGGAAAAACAGATTCGCGGCTATTACCTGACGGAAAGCGAAGGCTATGCGGTCGGCGTGTTCCCCATCAGCAAAAAACTGCGCTACTCCATTCCGTTTGAACTGCCGGAGGTGACCCTGGAACATTTGCGCGGGTTCCGGGAGGATTCGGGCTTCAATTTGGTGACCTACGCGGATGACGGTGAAAAATTCGGCGGCTGGCCGGAGACCTATCAATGGGTTTACCAGGAACACTATCTTCAGAAATTTTTCAAAGCGCTGGAGGAGCAGTCGGATTGGCTGGAAACCCTGACCTTCGGTGAAGCCCTCGACCGGTATCCGGCGGCGGGACGGGTGTATCTGCCCATGGCTTCATATGAGGAAATGATGGAGTGGTCCCTGCCTTATGAAGCGGGTTTGCGTTTCCGCGAACTCAAGGAGGAATTGAAAACCTCAAGGGTCCCGGAAGAGCAGTCCCGGATATTTTTGCGGGGCGGCCATTGGGATAACTTCCTGACTAAATATGAAGAGAGCAACCATCTGCACAAGCGCATGCTGTACGTCAGCCGCAAGGTGAAACAGTTGCCGTCCGGCCATCGGGAGGAGAGTGGTGCGGTGCGCGCCCTTTACCGGAGCCAGTGCAACTGTGCTTACTGGCACGGCCTGTTCGGCGGGCTGTATCTGAATTACCTGAGACATACATTGTATTCCGAAATGATCGCGGCGGAAAACAGCGCCGATGATCTGCTCATGGGAAAGGACCGGGGTTTGAGTGTGGAAGCGGTGGATTTCAATCTTGACGGGTTCGAAGAAGTGATCGTCGCCAATCCTCAAATGAGTGCGTTTATTTCCCCGGCGCGGGGCGGAGCGTTGATGGAACTGGATTATCGCCCGGCCTGCTTCAATGTGAGCAACGTGTTGCGCCGGCGGCCGGAGGTGTACCATCAAGATATCCTCAAAACCCAAGAGCAGGATGATTCCCAAGGGGATCCACACCATTCGATTCACAACCGGGTGCGGTGCAAGGAGGAGGGGCTACAGGATAAATTGATTTATGACCGGTGGGACCGGTATTCCTTCATGGACCATTGTCTGACGCCGGGGACCGGCTTCGAGCCGTTCCAGACCAACCGTTTCGAGGAGTTGATATCATTTGCGGGCCAGCCTTATCAATGGGAAGGATTGGGACCTGCCGACCCGCAGGTTCCGTACCGGTTGCGGCTGACGCGGGAAGGAATGGGGCCCGGGCTTCATTTGGCGGTGGAAAAAACCTATAGGTTTGATCCGGATCGAGCGGGTTTGGAGGTGGCTTACTCCCTTCAAAACAAGGGGGAGAAATTTTTGGAATGCGTTTGGGCGGTGGAGCATAATTTCACCCTGCTGGCCGGAGACGCGGCGGACCGGACCTATTTTAAGGAGGGTACCCCTGTTGCGGATGCGCGGTTGAAAAGCGAAGGCGTACTGACGGATATTCAGACCCTGGGCATGCGGGACGGGTTTTTCGGATTTGAATTGCAAATGCAATACAGCCCCGCCGTCGAGTTGTGGCGGTTCCCGGTGGAGACGGTATCGCAATCCGAAGGAGGTTTCGAGAGCGTCTATCAGGGTTCCTGTATTACCGGTTGTTGGCAGGTTCGGTTGGAGCCTGGACAGAGCCTGAAATTAAACGCCCGGGTGGCGATACAAAAGTTATGAAGAAAAAGTTGGGAATGAAAAGTAGAGAGGGATAAATCCTAGCCTGGATCGGCGCCATTGAGAAAACCGATCAAGTGGGCTCTTTTTTCCTGGTTGCCGTGGCGGTAAATGCGAACCACCTTCTCGATCAGTTCCTTCAGATTGCGGTCTTCACCGTAATCCTGCGCGGCTTCCTGGACCAAGGCGACGTCATCCAGATCGGACACCCCCTTGCGCTCGCGGTTCATGGGACCCTTGCCCAGTAACAGCCAGATGATGTTTAAAGCGGAGTATTGGTAGAGTTTGGCGATGGTGTCCGCCGAGGGCAGGGATTTGTTGTTTTCAATGTCGGACAGGGAACCCTGGGAGATTTTGATCAGTTTAGCCAGTTCATACGATTTGAGCGGGAGGGTTTTTCGCCATTGCCGCAGGCGCGTCCCCAGGTTTTTCGCAGTTCCCCCTCTTTTTTCTTTCATGATTCGGCCAGTCAATTATATGATTGCCAAAAAATATACCCTATTAAGGGTATTTTAAAGCTTGGTTCAATACAAGTCTTCTTATTTGATTTTGTTTCTACCTGGGTAAAGACCAAGTGAAACATTTCATTTCCAACTGAGAGAATTGATACTTTAGATTTTTTAAGGGATTGTGTCAACATAAAAATCCGGGAAACCCTTGATAAAAAAAGGGATTGGGTTTGCCAGAAGTTCGACACCCCCTAACAAACTGCATTTAAAAATTGGATTTCCGAAATCATAAACCAGAAAAAAATCGCCTTTCCTAATACCATATTTAGGGTATTCCTCTTCCTTGTTTCCCTCCCCCTCATAGCTCAAATATTTGCCCTTCCAGACCAATAAGTGGTTAAATTACAAAAATTTTCTGAGTCCATGCCCGGCCGCCGGGACGGTGAATCAGGAAAGGAATGGCAAGTCCTTTAATAGATGATCCCTAGTAAATTATCACTATAACCAAAACATGAGATTCAAATTTTATTGGGTTGATCGAATTTGTTTGATACGGAACCCCCTATTTTTGGGGGCTAAAAAAAAATTTTCTTATTGTGAACTGTTCATGTACAAATATATATACTTAAA
>CAYPKH010000128.1:0-5729 GCA_964411245.1 uncultured Nitrospina sp. | reverse complement strand
ACTATCGCTTCGGGCTATATTAACGTTGGCTTTGCGCTTCAAATCCCTCAGGGCATCCATCAGTTGTTGGTTGCCGCCCTTGTTGCCGCCCTGCGATGCAAGGAGTTGCTCCAACTTGCCCTGCTTTTCGGCTATGGCTTTCAGGATTTCAATGAGTTTGGTGATTTTTTCGCTGGTCAGATTGACCTCGGCCCGGTTTGCGTCGATTTTCTGGTTCACCTCGCTGGCGTTGGTCAACATCGATTTGGTGGTATCGATTCCCTGGTTGTGAATGGCCTGCAAGCCTTCGGCCAGCTTGTTGATTTTCTGATCCGCGATCTGGAGGTTTTGTTTGATCAAATCGGCGTTCTGCATGGCCTGATCGTTTTGCGCCTGCAGGGCCTGTTGGGTTTTGTCGATCTCCGCCAGCCGTTTATCCAGAATGCCCTTGAGGGCCACCATGGTTTCCCGGGCATACCGGACGTTTTCATCGGACTTGGTCTGGTTGCCGCCGAGAGTGTCTATCTTGATTGCGGCGACCTGCTGTTCCTTCAGGCTTTTGGAAAGAATGTCGATGATTTTTTTATTTTGTTCGCTCAAAGCCTTGCTGTTAAACATCAGACGCTCTTGGAGGGACGCCAGAATTTCGGTGTTTTTGGTTCCTCCCTTCGCCATCTCTGTCATGACAGCGATAGATTTATCCACCCGGACATTTTGATCCCTAAGGTGTTTCTCCATTTGCTTTTCCATGGAACCGAAGTTCTTCTGGTTATTGGCGACCAGCGCCTGAATTGAACCTTGATTCATCTGGGCGATCTGTTCCATATCCTTGGCCATGCCGTCTTTCAAGCTCCGAAGATGGGTGGCGACCTCCTGTTGGATCGCATTCAACTGCGCCTGCTGGTTGCGGGCCTGTTGAGCCTGCTGCGCCTGGATTTTGGCTTCGAGTTGTTCCAGGCGTTCGCCCAGAGCCTGAATCTGCTGCATGGCCCGCACTTGGCTCTGCTCCATGGAACTTTGAATCCCCGGAATCACATTCGACAAAATGTCCATTTGCTGGCTCAGGTTGTTGGTTCCCGACCTGACATTTCGGACCTCGGTTTTGACCCGGCTGATTTCGATTTTAATTTTTTTGATGTCCGAGTTGATGCGCTCGAATTGGGGAATCACCTTCTCGACAATCCGGGTATTGAGTTTTTTGATTTCCAGCAAAATCCTTTCCCATTTGGTGTCATCGCCCCCGAAAAATTGAGCAAACGCTTCGGAGGCCGGCAAAACCAAGCAGGCAAACACAACACAGGACGCAGTAACGGATTTCATTCTCATGGTTTTTTCCCGATAATATTGAAGAACGGACAAGCAAACATGTTTTCCCGGCCCACGCAAGAGGCCCGACATGAAAAAAAGCCGCAACAAGTATACCCTGTTGCGGCTGTTCCTTATGCACTATTTTTCTTAAACTCCTAAAACTGCCGATTAATCAGCAACTGTGAAATGCGCTCGCCGATTCTCCCACCAGCAGTTTTCATTACTTTGAAAACAGAAGGGTTTCTCTTCCCCATAGCTGATGGTATACAGCCGGCTTTCATCCACACCCAAAGAGATCAGGTATTTCTTGGTCTGCAAAGCACGGCGTTCTCCGAGACCCAGGTTGTAATTGTTGGAGCCTCGTTCATCCGCATGCCCCTGAATTTCCACCCGGGCATTGGGATTTTGTTTCAACCATTCCGAATTGGACCGAAGGATCGTCTTGGTCTGACTGTCCAAATGGTCACGGTCGTACTCAAAATGGATATCCTTCAATTGCTTTTCATCTTCGAAAGGAAGGACGCGCGCTTCCTGCACGGGTTCCGATTCCAGTTCCGGTGCGGCAAACACCTCATCCTGCATTTGCATGACTTGAGGCTCCTCCGTCACTTCCTCAACCGGTTCAACCGCGGGAGCTTCGAAGGTATTGTCGGTCATATTCATCGGACTTATCGCTTCGGGTACCGGGACAAATTCCTGGACGGGCTCGGGCTCCGGGATCACTTCGGCGATTTCTTCAACCGGCTGGGGCTCGACATCGACGAATCCGCCCTCCTGGATTCCGGAATCACTTTCTACAATTCCAAAACCCTCTTCCTGAATGGATTCCATCGGAGCCTCCCCGGGCCCAGGGGTGGGTTCAGGGATCTGCTCCACCATCGGAGCCGGCAGTTCTTCTACTTCCGGGGGGGCCACATTCTTGGAACAACCCCACATCAGGAGAAATCCCAAAAACAAAGCCGTCCCAAAAAACAAATTGGAATGCATGGTGTTCTTGATTTTAATCATAAATACCTCTCTTGAATTCAAAGCCATCATTAAATAACGTCTCCCAATCATCATTCTTATATCGATCTCATTTAAGGGGCGGGGCCGGGCCGGAACCTTTAATTGCTGACTTATCCAAACATGCACAATTCAAAAAGGCTTTTTTGATTTGAGGTCGGCGAACCTGAAAATCCATCGGTGAGGACCGGAGCGGCTCTTTCTAAATCTTTAAGATTATAGGACTATAGCTGATTGATTTTCAAGACCCAATCAACGCTTCATTATGTTACCAGTTAATGTAAAAATTACAAGGCCCCATAGGTTAACTCCTTAAAAATCAATTTATTTTTTTGGGTACGGAGACCAGGTCGGGCTCGCGCCTCCTTCAGGGAGGAAGGTGAGCTGCCGGCTTTTCTCGCCGCCGACGCGCTTGATATGAATGGTAGAGGATCTACCCTGGGTCATTCGGTACGCTAAAAAAAGTCCGTCGGGCGACCAGGTCGGTTTCTCTTTGCTTCCCGGTCCCGTGGTGACCGCGGTGGTTTCACGGGTCTCGGGATGGTAAATTTTGATTTGGAATCGGCCGTTGACCAGCGAGGTGTAGGCGATTTTATCGCCATCGGGCGACCACGCGGGATTGTCATTGTACCGGGACTGAAAGGTGATGCGCATCACCCCGGTGCGGTCCCCGCTTTCGGCATCCATGATATAAATTTGCGGACGCCCCGTCCCCGACCGGTCGGAGGTGAAGGCGATCTTTTTGCCGTCGGGCGACCAGGTGGGCGAGGTGTCGATGTTGAAATGGCGGGTCAGACGGGTGAGTTTGCGCCACCGGTTTAACACGTAGATTTCCGAATTGTTGTCCTTGCTGAGCACCAGCGAAATTTTGGTGCCGTCGGGCGACCAGGCCGGCGCCGAATTGAGCCCCGGCAGTTTCAACAAGGGCCGGCGGCGGGAACCACGGGTGTCCAGCAGAATCAAATCGGGATTGTGGTCCTGATAGGACGTATAAACGATGGAACGGCCGTCGGGCGACCAGTCCGGGGACAGGATGATCGATTGTTCATCCGTCAGTTTTTTTACATTGGCGCCGTCGAAATCCACCGCATAAATTTCCTTCCCCTGCGGGGTGCGTGACAGAAACGCCAGGCGGGTTTCGGCGACGCCCCGTTTGCCGGTCAACTGTTCCATCACTTCATCGGCAAACCGGTGCATGATTGTCCGCATATAACTCTTCCGGCCCTGATACCTTTTCCCCAGCAGGAATTGTTCGTTGACGACATCATACAGGCGAAACACGAACTTGTATTTTTTTCCAGAGATGCTTTTCTGGTACTGGCCCTTGATCAACCATTGCACTCCCAGCCGGCTCCAGGCGGCGTAATTCAGGCGCCCGGCCTGAATATCGCCCTCGATCCCGGAATAGACATTGTGCTCCACCGGAACGAACAGTTCGAACAAACTCAGGTCATTTTCCAGAATACTCCGGCTCTTTTCCGCCAGATCCTCGTCCGCCTCCCCGGCCAGAGATGTGAAGCCCGGCACGGCGATGTTCACCTCGCTCCGGGTTTCCTTGGACAACTCGACAAAAATATCCGATTCCGCCTGAGCGGGATTCGGCGGAAGCCCCAGGGCCAGGGCCGCGAAAATGGATATCAACAGGAATTTAACTTTTTGAAGGCACATAGGTAAATTCAAAGATCAATGGCAAATTGGGTTCCTTGATCTCCTTGGGAAAAGGCGGCAGGGGAACCGCGTTTTTAATGGCACGAATCGCCAGGTTATCCAGCTTGCGGTCGCCGGAGCTTTTCAGAATTTTCGGCATCGCAATGTTGCCTCGGGGAAATACCGAAAAGGAAATCTGGACCATCCCGTTCCCGCCCCCCAAAGGGTCCTTCCAGTGGGCATACACTTTGGCATAGATGTCGCCGACGTATTTGGAAATCACATCGGCCCCGGGATTTCCCAAATCGCCGGTGGCCGCCGGGCCTGCCGCTTTCTTCTGAATGTCCGCCATGTTCAGGTTGCGGATTACCGATTTGAACTTTTGCGAATGGCGGAACGACAGTTTGCTGGTATCAATTTTAAGCTGGACCGTTCTCTTTTTGATCGACTCCAGCTCCTTCAGCAGTTGAGCGGCTTTGGAGTCGGGCTTGGGTTTCCTGGCTTTGGGGGGGTCCAACGCCAAGCGGGCCTGCTTCTTCAACTGGTTCAGATCCTCCTGTGCCTTTAACAGATTGGAGGAGGTTTTGGGTTTTTCCTTGGGCCGGCGGGCGGCGGTTTTTTTTGACAACCGTTCGAATTCCAGCTCTTTGAGCGTTAAATCTTCCCTCGCGATTTTTTTCCGGGTCGGCTTTTTTTTCTTCTCCACCTTCGTTTTCATCTTGATTTCTTCGAAACCCTCCAGAAACTTTTCCACGGGCGCCGGAACCGCCAGCGCCTTTTTGGTTTTTTTGGGAATCTTTTTCTTCTTCAGGGATTCCAACTCCTGAAAGGTTTCGTCGAGCACCGGTTTCTTGGGCGCCACCACTTTTTTTTGCGGAACTTTTTTATCCAACTTGGCCAACTGGTCCAGCTTGGACACCCGGGCCTTGGCGGCGGGTTTTTTGGGAACCGGCTTTTCGGCTACCGGCGGCGGGGGTTCGGGCACCGGCGGCGCTTCCGGTCCGGTCGGCACGCCGATCAGGCTCACCATAAACGCCGGCTTGATGCGTTTGACAATGTTCTGGGTCTGGGGAAGGAACATCATTACCGTAAACAGAAAGAAGTGAAAAAAAACGGACGCAACCAGCATCTGGTTGAAATCGATGACTGGGGACTGCGTGGATCTCATTGGCTGGGTTCGGTCATCATCCCGATATTCTGGACCCCGGCGCGTCGAATGGTGGCCATGACTTTGATGACAAAACCGTAATCCAGACTTCGGTCGGCCCGGAAATAAACAGCGCCGTCTTTCTGACGGTTCACATACTGGGTCAGCTTTTCAGTGAGGGCCAGCAGGGTCGCCATTTTTTCCTTGTTCCAGTAAATCGTTTTATTGCTTCGCACCGATACGGTGGGCACGTCCTTGACATTCACCATCCCGGTACTTTCCTGCGGGAGCTGGAGGTCCATGCCATGTTGCATGAGCGGCGTGGTGATCATAAAGATCACCAGCAGCACCAGCATCACGTCCACAAAAGGAGTAACATTGATCTCCGACATCAGCCGGCTGGATTTTCTCCGTTCCATTTACAACTCCTCCATCGGCACCGCATCGCTCGATGAATTCATAAAATCCTTTTCCACCATGAAAACGAAATCTCCGCTGAAGTCTTCCAGGCGGTGATGGAACCCCTGAATCTGGCTGTTCAGATAATTGAAAAATACGACAGCGGGAATCGCGGCCACCAATCCGGCGGCGGTGGCGATCAAGGCTTCGGCGATACCGGGCGCCACGCCGCCGATACTGGCAG
>CAYPKH010000127.1:0-5748 GCA_964411245.1 uncultured Nitrospina sp. | reverse complement strand
AGTGGCGGAAATTGAATTTCGCTCCCCAATTTTCCCCCGGTTAAGGAAAGGCCTTTCTCCCCATTGTAAAACTTTACCTGAGCTTGTCGAAGGAGGTGGCCGGGAGTGTTCCTCTTTTTGCCTTTTTATAATAAATCGGCTTGGTTATTTTAAAATCCTCCGTCTTAGAAAGATGTCGACCGTGGCTTCTGCATTGCTGGCCACGGCGATATCGCTCATCCCGTCACTGTTGAAATCGCCGGTGGTTAAAGCGAGGGGGGTGCCGCCGGTCACATAATCGCGCACGGGGAAATGAAAACTACCGTTGGCATTGCGTATGATCAGCGAAAATGAACTGCTCCGCGAATTGGCCACCGCCACGTCGATCTGCCGGTCATCATCGAAATCGCCCAGCGCCAAAGCAATAGGACCGCCCCCGCCGGAGAACACGATTTCCTTCTGGAAGGACCCATCGCCGTTGGAAGCCAAATAATACAGGTTGTCTCCGAAAGAGGAGGTGGCGACCAGATCTTCTTTTCCGTCCCTGTTCATATCTCCCAGTGCCAGAGTCAGGGTGCCCAAGCCCTGGGCGATTTTTGAAGAGGTGGGAAAGGTGCCGTCGCCCTTTCCGAAATAGAGACGGATGGAACTGGCGTTACTGCTGTGCACCGCCAGGGCGATATCCTGATGGCCGTCGCGGTTGAAATCCCCGGATACGCCGGAATACGAGCGGGAGCCCGTCTTGTAGGTTTTCCCTTTGATAAAACTGCCGTCGCCCCGTCCCAGATAGATTTCCATTTTGCTGAAGTTCAGCGTGACCGCAATATCCACATCACCGTCTTCGTTGAAGTCTCCCGCAATGATGAACAGGGGCACCTGTCCGGTTTTGACCGTGCGCCATTTGAGAAACGAGTTTTTGCCCTGGCCCAGCCACACCACCAGGGAATCCGTTCCCCGGGAATTGGCGATGATGTCCGGCCAGCCGTCTTTATTGATGTCCCCCAGCACCAGCGCCGAGGGATCCAGAGGCATCGGCAGGGGAAGAAGGGGTTTGAACGATCCGTTGCCCCGGCCGAACAGAACTGAAAGGCTGTGGTCCTTGGAATTGGCGATCACCAGGTCCGCCTCCCCGTCGAGGTTCAAATCCGCCGACGCCACATAGGCCGGTCCCGCCCCCACCGGAACCGAGTTGACCTTGAAAAACACGTCCGGCGGCTGAGGCGGGAGCTGAAAGTCGCATCCGCCGACCAGCCCGAAAATCACCAGCCATCGGACGGCGGATTTCAAAAAGCCCGTTTTTTCCGGGATTTTCGGCCCAGGCGGGTGAGGTCCGGGAAGTGGATTCGCGCTTGATTTTGACAGGTCCATATGCCAGTATGACTCGAATATTCTAATCAACCCCTCGCTCCAGCCAAATGGGTTGGGGCTGTAACCCATGAGGAGGCCTTTCTTGCGCAACTATCAATCTGTCCTTATTCTCAAACCCGATCTGGACGAAGCCCAGGTCGAGGAATCCGTAAATAAAATCACCGCGATCCTCAAAAAATTCGGCGGCTCCGTTCTCAAGCTGGAAAAATGGGGCAAAAAGCGCCTCGCCTACCGCGTCCGGAAAAACAAATTCGGATATTATCTCAATATTTACCATAACTGCGAGCCGGGCGGGGTTCCCGATCTCGAGAAAGAATATCAGCTTTATGAGTTGATCATCAAATATTTAGTGATTCGGCTGGAGGACCGCGATCTGGAACGGGTCCTGAACAAGGAGACCGATTCCGCGGAGTCCTCGGATTCCGCAAAAAGCGATTCCGAAAAACCGGCGGCGGCCGGGAAATCGGATTAATTTAGAAAGTCCCTTTTTAAACCTGTTTCCCAATTGGAGGCGTTATGGCCAGTTTCAATAAAGTGTTACTCATGGGAAATTTGACTCGCGACCCCGAACTGCGGTTTACCTCCAGTGGCTCGGCCCTCGCCAAATTCGGATTGGCCGTGAACCGCAAATACAAGGCCGGCGAGGAATGGAAAGAAGAGGTCTGTTTTGTCGATATCACCGTCTGGGGCAAGCAGGCGGAAAATTGCGCCGAGTATTTGAGCAAGGGGAGGCCGGTTTTTATCGACGGCCGCTTGCAGTTCAGCTCATGGGAAACCGATGACGGCCAGAAACGCAATAAACTGGAGGTCGTGGCCAACACGGTTCAGTTCCTGGGACAGGGCGGAGGCGGAAAACAGGGTATGGGAGCGGATACGGAAGACGTTCCCGCCCGGGATGATATTCCTTTTTAATCATGGTTTAGCGTTTAGAGGAAAGAATGAGACAACAGAAAAAACGAACGCTGTTTGCACAAAAAATCTGCCGGTTTTGTTCCGAGAAAATCGAGCACATCGATTTTTTTGACATAAAACTTTTGAAACCCCTGATTTCCGAGCGAGGGAAAATTGTGCCGTCGCGCATTTCTGGAAACTGCGCCCGGCATCAGCGGCGAATGACGGAGGCGATCAAACGGGCCCGAAACATCGCCCTGCTTCCTTTTTCCGTAGAACACTGAATTTGGTCGAACGTTTTCAAGCCAGAGATGTTTTACTACCCTACGGAATTTTCCTGGCCATTTTTCTGGTGGCCTGGATCATTCCCCCGCTGGGGGTGGTCGTCGGCGTGTTGATCCCGGTGCCCCTGATTCTGGTTTATCTGCAACGGGGAAAGCTGACCGGGTTGATTTCCATTACCGTGGTGGCGGTGGCTTTATGGATTCTGGTGGGGCCGCAGCTGGCCCTCGCGTTTGTATCGGCGTATGGCATTATGGCCGACGCCTTGGCCGAAGGAACGCGATTGTCGCTTCCGTTTGAAAAAACCGTATTGTTCAGCGCGCTCGCCCCGGCGATTTTAACCGGACTGCTGGTGGTGATGGGCATGACTGGCGAAGAGGAGTCGCTCACCCAGCATCTGGAGAGCCTGCTTCAAAAGGAAGCCGCCGTATTCGTTCAGGACCTTGAAAAATCCGGTGAGACACCGGAAAATATCCAGGCCATCCGCGCCGCCATCGATGAGATGGCCCCGGTGCTGGCGTCGATTTTCCCGGCGTTTATCCTGGTGAGTTCGCTGGTCGGAGCTCTCATTAATTTTCTGGCGGTCCGATTTTTGTGGCTTAAGTTTTACTCCCGGAAATATTTCGAGGGAGTGGACGTCGTCCGGTGGAAGTTTCCCGACCCGCTGGTCTGGTTGCTGATCGGGTCCGTCGGCGCCCTGATAGTGGGCGAGGGCCTGCTTCGTACCGCGGGCCTGAACCTGACCATCATTCTGTTGGTTTTATATGTGTTTCAGGGCCTGGCGGTCATGGTACATTTTTTAACCGCCAAGGCGTTTCCCAAATGGGTTTGGGTCGTTGTCTTTGCCCTGATCCTGTTCCAGCCCATATTTATGGGGTTGGTGATGGGAGTCGGATTGTTCGATATCTGGGTGGATTTTAGAAAGATTCGAAATGGCCCGCCGCCAGATTCCATGGACGCCGTGGACTGATCCGGCAGGGCCGTAATTGTTATCGAGGAAGGAGAGGTGGATTCGCAATGAAAGTTTTATTGAAAGAAGACGTTTTCAAACTGGGGTCGGTAGGCGACGAAGTGGAGGTCAAGGACGGTTATGGCCGCAATTTTCTGATCCCCACCGGCAAGGCCCTGCTGGCCACCCCGAAAAATCTGAAGCAGTTCCGTCACCAGAAAAGCATTGTCGATCATAAAGTTAAAAAGTTCAAAGGCGTAGCCCAGACGGTGGCCGACCAGTTGGCTAAGCTGTCGCTTTCCGTGAAGAAAAAGGTTGGAGACCAGGGCAAACTGTTCGGTTCCGTCACTTCGCAGGAGATCGCCGATCTGGTCGCCGCCAACGGCGTGGAAATCGACCGGCGCAAAATCCAATTGAGCGAACCCATCAAGGCCCTCGGCGAATTCAAAGTCCCGATCAAACTGCACCCGGAAATTACCGCCGAAATCCAATTGACCGTAACCGCGGAAGAGCCGGCCGAGACTCCGGAAGCCGAAAACGCTCCTGAAGGCGGTGCCAATACGGATACGCCTGTGGAAGAATCTGTGGAAAACCCGGAAGCACCTGTGGAAAACCCAAATGAGAATTAATCCTGTGGGTGGGCGCCCTAATTAAAGATTGAGCAAAGAGTATGCCTCTGATATAAAAAGGCATGCCGGACGTCGCCGACATCTCCCTGCGAAAACTTCCTCCCTACAATGAAGAGGCGGAGCAATATGTGCTGGGTGCCTGTTTCGGATCTGGCGATGCCTTTGCCCGCGCTCTGGAAATCATCGAGCGGGATGATTTCTATAAAACCGGCCACCGGAAAATTTTTTCCGCGATGCAGTTTCTGTTTGAGGCCAACCAACCCATTGATATCCTCACCGTCGCCGACCGTCTCCGGAAAAGCGACGAGTTGGACGATATCGGCGGCATGGATTATCTCGACTTTCTCGAGGGGTTGGTGCCCACTTCCGCCGCCATTTCCCATCATTCCAAGATCATCCGCGAGAAAAAGGTTCTGCGGGATTTGATTGAAACCGCCACCGAAATTGTCGCCAGCAGTTACGAAGATTCGGACGACGCCGACGAAATTCTGGACAGGGCGGAGCGTTCCATTTTCGAGATTTCCGAGAAAAGGTCCAAGCGGTCCTTTTTCAGCATCAAGGAGATCGTCAAAAGCAGTTTCGATTCCATCGAAAAACTGTTTGAAAAACCCGGCATGGTCACCGGGGTGGAGACCGGGTTCCGCGAACTGGATCAGCTGACCTCCGGCCTGCAACCGTCGGATTTGATCATCATCGCCGGCCGCCCCAGCATGGGGAAAACCAGCCTGGCTCTGGATATCGCCCGGTTTGCGGCCTGCAAACGCAAGGTGCCCACGGCTATCTTCAGCCTCGAAATGTCGAAGGAACAGCTCGGCCTGCGACTATTGTGCTCCGAAGCGCGGGTCAGTTCGGTTAAATTGCGGACCGGTTTTCTGGCGTCCTCCGACTGGCCTAACCTGACCGCCGCCGCCGGGCGCATCTCCGAGGCTCCGATTTTTATCGACGACAGCCCCCAATTGGGAACGCTGGACGTCCGGGCCCGGTCGCGGCGCTTGAAGGCGGAGCATTCGTTGGGACTGATTATCGTCGACTATCTGCAACTGATGCATGTGCCCAAGAAAATCGAAAGCCGGCAACTTGAAATTTCCGAAATTTCGCGCGGTCTCAAAGGGTTGGCGAAGGAACTCAATGTGCCGATCATTGCTTTGTCCCAGTTAAGCCGGGCGGTGGAGAACCGGACGGACAAACGTCCGCTGTTGTCCGATTTGCGCGAATCGGGTTCCATCGAGCAGGACGCTGATGTGGTGGCGTTCATTTACCGTGACGAAGTGTATGACCCGAAGAGCCCCAAGGCCGGTATCGCCGAGATACTGGTTCGCAAGCAGAGGAACGGTCCCATTGGTAATATCGAGTTGGCTTTCCTGAAAGAATTCACCCGGTTCGAAAATCTGGCCCATCACGAAACCGAAGCGGAGCCGGCCTCCGCTGAATTCTGACCGGATCGTTAATGATGAAACGTTACCCTGGCCCTTTCCTTTATCTTTTTCTGTCCGTGGGTCTGCTCCTTGCAGGGTCCCCGTTTCTTTCTGCGCAGACTCCGGAGCATTTAAAGGACTTTGGAATTTCTCCCCTGCGCCAGGGAGAGTTTCTGTTGTTCAGTAAGCAACCGGCGGAAGCGTTGAAAATTTTCACAAACCTGTGGCAACGGGA
>CAYPKH010000126.1:0-5818 GCA_964411245.1 uncultured Nitrospina sp. | reverse complement strand
TACTCAGGTTTCAGGGCTCTCCATGGATCCTTCAACGGCTATCAAACAATTTCTTGACCGCGTCCGCAGAAGGCGGCAAGGCCTCCTTCTGGTTCAGGGCGGGTTGCAGGTTCTGGCATGGGGTCTGGCCGGGGCGTTGACCGGAAACCTGATCGCCTATTTTTCCGACAACCCCCGCCCGTTTCTGGGTCCTTTCCTTATAGTGTGGGCCGCGTTTCTGGGGATCGGGCTGGCGGCCCTGCTGGTCCGGACTCTGTTTTTCAAAACCCCGCTCCAGCAAACGGCGTTGTGGGTGGAAACCCGGGTCGGCAATCTCAACAACGCCCTGATCAGCTCCATCCAGCTGGAACCCAGGCTGAGCGGCACCGCTGGCACCCGCATCGGCCTGTCGCAGGACATGATCCGCGAACTGATCCGGAGAACCCACCAGCGTATCCAAACCCTCAAGGTCAACGAGCTGGTTCCACGGCATCCGCTGGTACGCAGCGGCCAATGGACCGCGGGGGTCTTCCTGATCGCGCTGACGGCGGCCCTGCTCCTGCCGGATTTTTTGACCCGCGGTTACGACCATTGGACCCGGCCCCCGGCACTGGCCCAAATCATTCAAGATACCGATTCAGAAAGCGCGCCCCCGGTGGCGGCCGGTCCGGAGACGGCCTATGCCATCGACGATTTACAGTTGACCTTCAATTATCCGGCGTACACCCGGATGAAATCGGTCACCGAAAATCCGTCCGACGGCAAAATCCAGGTGCTTCCCGGAACCGAGGTGGTGCTGGAGGGGGACGTCAACATTCCGGTGGAGGGCGCTTCGCTGGTCCTCAACGGCAAGGACAATCTTTCCATGACCGTCAACGACCGGACGGAAATTCAAGGACGGTTCATCGTCAAGGAACCCGGTTTTTACCAGTTTCGCCTCAAATCGCCGGAGGGAAAGAAAACTCTGCTGGCGGAACAATACCCGGTCACCCTCGACCGCGATCAAGCCCCGAAAATCATTATTTTCCTGGCCAACCCCAAACCGGTCTACTATCTGAACCACAAGGTCCAGTTTTTCTACGAAGGCAGGGATGATTTCGGCATCCATAAAATCGATCTGGTCATCGAGGCCGAAGGCCGCATTCAGCGCAAAACCATTAAACGGGTCAAGGGAAACCAGAAAGACATCAAGGACGGGTACACCTGGGAACTCGGCGCGATGGATTTTCAACCCGGCGACCGGGTTCATTACTATCTCGAAATCGCGGACAACGACAACGTCTTCGGTCCCAACACCGGCCAGTCCGAGGTGTTTTCGTTTGACGTGTTCGACGAGCAGAAAAAGCGGCTGGACCTGTTGGCGCTCCAGGAAGAGCTGATCGATAAAATGGTGGCCCTGCTGGCGGTCAGCCTGGTGACCGACATCACGGAGATCAACCAATCCCCGGAGGGTCTGCCGCAACTCAAAAGGGTTCTGGCGTCGAGCACCAACCAGTTGATCGAGATCATCGGTCTCGCCCAGTCCATCGAAAGCCAGGCCAAGGACATCGAATCGTTTCCCCAACCTTATCTGATCCTGCTGGACAACGTCATTTCCGGGTTCAACGACATCCGCCAGGACCAGATCGAGGCCATGAACCGGATCACCCGCGCCATGGCCCAGGCCACGCCTATCGGGCTCAACTTTCCGCCGCTGGAAGAGGTGCATGACCGGCTCATCACCCAGCTGGAACGCGACATCCTGTTTCTCATCAAAATCCTCAACCGGGAACGGATGGAACAGGCGCTGAACCTCAACCGGACCCTGACCGAGCTGACCGAATCCCTGCGCGAAGAATTCCAGAAAGTCAAAGACCGGAAAGGCAAGGCCCGGACGCCACAGTTCAAAAAAGCCCTGCAGAAAATCAAGGAAATGCTCCAACAGATCATGGAACAACTGGCGCGGCAGAACAGGGGCCTGGCCGACGAATTTCTCAACCCCAACGCGTTTGAAAATCTCAATATGGAATCCTTCTCCGCCTCGCTTGAAAAACTCATGGACCTGGTCAACCGCGGCAAAATCGACGAGGCCATGGAAGAACTCGAAAAACTGGCGGACGATCTCCGGGCGTTTTCCAATCAACTGGACATTCTCGATGCCTCCCAGGAAAACCTGGTGGACCTGCAGATCATGAAACAACTCGACGACGCGCTGAAAACCCTCGAAGCGCTGGAGGAGAATCAGAAGGACCTGCTCAACCAGACCACGCAGCTCAATAAATCGCTACGCTCCAAGCAGTTGGAGAAATTCGAAAACCGGCTGGAGGAATTCTTCAAGGACCTGCGCAAAGACGTACGCGCCATTCTCGCCATCCTGCGCAAAGACGAACGCCTGCTGGACCGCCATCCGGACATGGAAAAACTGGTCGACCTCATGGAACAGCAGGCCGCCATCCAGGACCGGATCCAGCAGCTGGGGCAGGACACCCTCGACTCGGTCGGCCAATCGAAACTTCGGCGCAATTTCACCGAACTCAACAAGGCCCGGAAGCGGTTGTCCGACAATATGGAAGTGCAACAGGCGCTCCAGATGAGAATGTTTCACGGTTTTAAAAATTATCTGCCAGAGCTCATGGAACAATACAACAAGCTGGAAGAATTCACCGACCTGATGGACCTGTTCGAATTCAACGCCCTGTTCAAGAAAACCTACCCGGAAGTGTTCCGGTGGCAAAACCACTTCCGCACGTCACGGAAACTGAACCCGGAACTGCTGGATCAGATGAAGGTCGACCTGTTGACCATCACGCAAATCAACACCGAAATTTCCAAGAAGCTGGGAACGATGATGCGCGACCTCAAACAGGATTATCAAAACCTCATTTCCGAGCAGGACAAACAGAACATGAAAGGCATGTCCGGCCGGCAGAAAGGCCTGCGCCGGCAGACCGGGGAGCTGGCGCGGAAGTTCCGCCGGATGAACCAGGACAATCCCATGCTCAGCCCCATGCTGGCCCATAAAATGAACAGCAGTGGACGGCACATGAAAGCGGCGGAAGGCCGGCTGAACAAACACCAGGTCCCGGAAAGCATCGAGGCGGAAAACCGGGCCCTGCAGGAACTCTCTGAAACCAAAGAAATGCTCAATCAGTTGAAGGAGGCCAGCCAGCGTCCCGGCCAGGCGCGCAGTCAACGCACCCTGCGCCTCGGACAGGGCCAGTCGCCGGACAGCCGCCGCGGCGGAGGATCGACGCGCATGCAACAGGAAAAAGTCACCCTGCCCTCCGAGGATCAGTACCAGGTGCCCGGTCAGTTCCGCGAAGAAATTTTAAAGGCCATGAAAAACAAATTTCCCAAAAAGTACGAACGCCTGGTAGGGGAATATTATAAAGAACTGGTGAAATGAACCGCTTCACAAAACACATCGCGGTGATGGTCTGGACGCTTGCGGCGTGGTCCGCCTGCCTGGGTTTCGCACGGGCCGGTCTGCAGGAAGAGGTCACCCAGGCGTATATCCTGATCGATCAATGGCGGTTCGAGGAAGCCGAAGCGGCCACGCAAGAACTCCTCAAGCGGTACCCGAATTCGGGCGACGTTCATTTCCTGTTCGCGCGGGTCGAGTTCTACCAGGGCAACTACGAAAAGGCGTGGAAGATTCTGGAGACCGTCGACGACCAGTACCACACGGTCAAGGAGTTCAAAACCCTCGTCCAAAATACCCATGAGGCCACCTCGGTGTTCGTCACGCAGGAATCGGAGCATTTTATTTTCCGCTATGTCGACGGACCCGACCAGGTGCTCATCCCCTACGCCAAAGAAGCGCTGGAGAAATCCTACCAGGTGCTGGGCAAGGTGCTGGGATATTTCCCGAAGAATAAGGTTCTCGTCGAGATTTATCCCGACCGCATCCCCTTCGCCCGCATCTCGCCGCTCACGCTGAAAGATATCATGACCTCCGGCACCGTGGCGCTCTGCAAGTACAACCGCATCATGATGATCTCCCCCGGCTCGCTGGTGCGCGGCTACAACTGGCTGGACACGCTGAGCCACGAATACACACATTACCTGCTCAGCAGTAAAAGCCGCAACAACGCCCCGCTGTGGTTGCAGGAAGGCATCGCCAAATTCCTGGAAACCCGCTGGCGCGACGGCACCGACCACCTGACCCCCATCATGGAAACCATTCTGGCCAACGGACTGGCCAGCGATTACATGGTCGCCCTCGAGGACATGATGCCGTCGCTCGCCAAACTCAAAAGCGCGGAGGACGTCCAACTGGCCTACGCCGAGGTCGCCACCATGGTCGATTACATGGTGCGGCAGAACGGCGAAACCGTTCTCGCCCGGCTGGCGGCCGAGCTGGCGCAGGGCACACCCTTTGAAGTGGCACTGGAAACCGTCATCGGTAAAAGCCTCAGCCAGTTCCAGGTCGAATGGAAAACGTACCTGGCCGGACTCCAATTGAAAACCATCCCCGGCCTGACGGTGCTGAAGTTCCGGTTCAAAAACCCGAGGTCCCAGGGAGAAAAAGAAACGGCCCGGGAGGCGGCGTTGCAGGAAGCAGGCACCCGGCGGGCGCACGATCTCACCCGGCTCGGCGACATCCTGAAATCGCGTCAGTACATCCAGGCGGCGATCATCGAATACCAGAAAGCCATCGAGGAATCGAAAATGCTGTCTCCCATCCTGTACAACAAACTGGCCAGCACCTATCTCCTCGACAAGGACTACGACAAGGCCGAAGCCCTGCTGCGGACCAGCCTCGATTACTACCCGCAGTTCGCCACCACGCTGACCCACCTCGGTGAGCTGTTCTATATGAAAAAAGATTACACCGCCGCCGAAAAGTTTTTCCAAAAGGCGGTGCGCATCAACCCGTTCAACCCCCTTGTCCACAACCGCCTCATCAACATCTACGCGGCACTGGGGCAAACCCGGAAGAAGGAACAACAGGGATTGTTGTACAGCTACATAAAATAGATTACACTGGACTCAGGCCGAACTTGAATCAGAGCTTAAGAGTTTATTATCTAAATACTGATTATTAAAGGAATCTTATGTCGACGGATATATCCGAACAGGATCTGGAACTGGCGAAGGAATTGCTGGAGGCCAAGGAGAAAGTCACCCGGGAAATCCACAAGGTGATCATCGGGCAGGACGCGGTGATCGAGGATTTATTGGTCGCCCTGTTTTCGCGCGGGCACTGCCTGTTCGTCGGGGTCCCGGGTCTCGCCAAAACCCTGCTGGTGAGCTCGCTGGCGAAAATCCTCCATCTCAAGTTCAGCCGCATCCAGTTCACGCCCGATCTCATGCCGTCGGACATCACCGGCACCGAAATCCTGTACGAGGACCAGGCGACCAAGCACCGCGAGTTCCGATTCATCAAAGGCCCGATTTTTTCAAACATCATCCTGGCGGACGAGATCAACCGCACCCCGCCGAAAACCCAGGCGGCTCTGCTCCAGGCCATGCAGGAGTTGCAGGTCACTATCGGCCCGGAAACCCACACGCTGGACCAGCCCTTTCTGGTGTTCGCCACGCAGAACCCCATCGAGCACGAAGGCACCTACCCGCTTCCCGAAGCGCAGTTGGACCGGTTCATGTTCATGGTCAACGTGGATTACCCGACCAAGGAGCAGGAAGTGGAAATCGCGCTGTCGACCACCTCCGGCTACAAACCGCAACTGGAAGTGATGATCACCGCCGACCGCATTCTGGAGTTGCAGAACCTGGTGCCGCGCGTGCCCGTGTCGGAGCACGTGGCGCATTACGCGGTCGATCTGGTGCAGAGCACCCGTCCCGGCAACGGCGCATCGCCCAGCTTCGTCAACGAATGGGTGAACTGGGGGGCCGGCCC
>CAYPKH010000125.1:0-5824 GCA_964411245.1 uncultured Nitrospina sp. | reverse complement strand
GTCAAACTTTCGAAAATGATGCGGGTCATCGTATCGCATGAGAGCGCCATCTTCGTCGGACGGGGAGCCAACTACATATTAGGCGACAAAGACGAAGGACTGTTCATCAAGTTGACCGCCCCCTTCGAATACCGGGTTCAACACATCGCCCGGCTCAAGAACCTCCCCGAAAAAGAAGCCGCGACCCTTATCCGAACGATCGATGTGGAACGCAGGGAATTCATTCAACAATACTTTAAAAGAGATCAGGAAGACCCGTCCCACTTTGATATAATATTCAACACCAAGACGGTTCCCGCAGATACCCTATGCGGACTCCTCGTGGAACTGCTGAAGGCGCGGTCGAAAACGCTATAATCCGACTCTGCCGGGTCGGCTCCAGGTTTGGTTACCAATCTGCCCTTGTGCCCTTGTTCAATAAATTCCGTTTTCATTTCACTCTATGGATGCCAAACGCTCCACGGGCTATGTCCGCCTGTTGAAAACCAACCGCCCTTTCCGCCACCTCTGGTACGGACAGGTGGTCTCCGAATTGGGCGACTGGCTGAACACCATCGCCATCTACACCCTGGTCCTGAAACTCAGCGGGACCGGCACCGCCGTGGCTTCGGCCATGATGGCGAAACTCCTGCCGATTTTCTTCGTCAGTCCGCTGGCCGGGGTGCTGGTCGACCGGATGGACCGCAAAGCCATCATGATCATCAGCGATGTCCTGCGTTTTGTGGTGGTGCTGGGGTTTCTGCTGGTGGACGACGTCGGTGATTTATGGCTCCTGTACACACTCGCCGTGGTGGAAATTTCACTGGCTGGATTTTTCGAACCCGCCCGCAGCGCCATCATCCCCTCCCTGACCCCGCGCGAAGATCTGGTCACCGCCAACGCCCTCAGCGGGTCCACCTGGTCGGTCATGCTGGCCGTCGGTGCGGCCCTGGGCGGAGCGCTGGTCAGCTGGTTCGGGATCAAAGCGGCATTCGTCATCGACGCGTTTACCTTTCTTCTCTCCGCCTGGTTTATCGCCCGCATCGACTACCCGAAGGAAACCCTGGAAAAAGAAATAGCCGAACGCCCGGATGCTTCAGGATTCAAAATTCTGGTAGACGGTATGCGCTACCTGATCTCGCAACCGATGATCTTCGTCCTGGCGCTGATGAAATCCGGACTCGCGCTGGCCGGCGGGGTGATGACGCTCATCCCGCTCTACGCCAACAAAATGTTCGCCTCCGCGTCCGCCGTATCGATGGCCATCGGCGCCATGTATTCCGCCCGCGGACTGGGCGCCGCCCTCGGTCCCATCCTGGTGAAAAAAGTGTTCGGCGACTCCACCCGGGTGCTGCAGATTGCCATCTTGTGCGGTTTCTTTCTGGGCGCTATGTCCTACTTCCTGTTCGCGCAATCACACACTATTTGGTCGGCTTGCCTGAGCATCGCGCTGGCTACCTTTTTCGGCTCCATCATCTGGGTGTTCAGCTCCGCCCTGATTCATCTCGAAGCCGATAGCCGGTTTCTGGGACGGGTGTTCAGTACGGAAATAGCGCTGTTGACTCTGGTGATGGGACTCAGTAACTGGTCGGCGGGATTCGCCATCGACACCCTGGCATTGACCGCTAACGAAACCGCGTTGTGGATGGCGGGCCTGTTTCTGATTCCGGGAATATTGTGGGGAGGGTTTCTGGTGTTCGTGAATGCGCGCTTCAAGCAGGGAGAATGCGTGGGCTCCGTCTGCCCGGTGGAGCCGAGCGACTCGAAAATCCCGCCGACGTCGGTGTAAGGAAATTGAGACGGGATCAACCGTTGATGAAATGGTCCGCCAGGGAAATACCGATATCGAAATGACTGGTGATCTGCCCGCTGTTGTCCTGCGACTTCGCCCAAGTATACGCCTCCTCCACCCGGCCGCTCAGGCCGAGGGCGTGCAACACGCCCACCGAAACATAACTGGACGCCAAATCGGGGGATTGCGAATAACCAATCACCAGCTCCTGCATGATCTCCATTTCCTCCGGCGACAGGCTCCGGTACTTGTTGACGAGGTTGACCAGGTTCTCTTCCCCGTAACTGTTGTTGTAGTTGGCCCCGACGATCGGCTCCCGGTACAGTCGGAAAATATCCTCTTCCAGAAGTTTTCGATCCGGGCTCATGGCCTTTAAATTTCCGGGCTCGGGGCCGGTTCCTTTTCGGTCCAATAAGTTTGCAGTTCGTCGGCAAAAGCCAGCTGGGTGAGATCCTTCATCCGGTCGAGAAACACGATGCCGTGCAAGTGATCGATTTCATGTTGCAGCACCACCGCCAGAAAACCCTGGGCCGCCACCACCATTTTTTTACCCTGCCGGGAGTAGGCTTCCAACGTCACCTCCCGGGGCCGCGTGACCAGTCCGCGCAAATCCTTCAAACTCAAACACCCTTCCCAGAACGAGGAGGTTTCTTCGCTGGAGCGGGTAATCACCGGATTCACCAACACGGTCAAAGGAATTTCATCCTGGTCTGGATAACGCTCGTTCATCCGGTATTCGACCATCACAATTTGCAACGAACGGGCCACCTGGGGCGCGGCGATCCCCACTCCGTCTTCGTCACGCATGGTATCGACCATATCGTCGATCAGCCGTTGCAGTTCATTTTCACCCGGCGCGGTCAATGCCTTCAAATCCACCGGCTCGGCTTTTTGCCGCAATGCCGGATGGCCGAGCCGGGCCACATTCAAAACAGACAAGGGTTATCTCCTAAACTGAAATTACTTTTGCAAGGCGCCAGAATTCTAAAAAATAAAAAAATATTTTCAATATGAAAAAAGTTTTCCACAGCCCAACGGTGTCTTGTCTTCTTACAAACACTTTGGAAACTTGACGGTTATCATAACACAAGTTGCTTCGCACCAAACAGGCATACCCCTTTATCCCCAGCCAATACTGGAGAAAAAGAGGGTCGCAGGAATATTTTTTGTTTGACTTTTAACCGGCATTTTTTATAATTGAACCCGCTACAGTCTACCGACCCACCCTTATCCAACCTCGAAAGGAGGGATTCCCTTGACAAAAAATGAGTTGATCGGCGCCGTTGCAAAAAATGTAAAAGATTCCGCCTTAAGTAAGCGATTGACGAGTGATGTCCTGGATACGGCTTTCGATGTAATCGGAAAAGCCATTAAAAAAGACAAGCGTTTCGCTTACCCCGGGTTTGGAACCTTCACCGTGCGATCCCGCAAAGCCAGGACCGGCCGCAACCCCCAAACCGGAGAAGAAATTAAAATCAAGGCCAGTAAAACGGTAGGATTCAAACCTGCTCCCACTCTTAAAAGTACCTTGTAAACTCGTTAAGATTCGCTGAAAGACTTCAATTCATTCAGATTCACAAAAAATTAAGCCCAAAGGCCGAAAGCCTTTGGGCTTTTTTTGTTCTCATCTCCCGGGTGTCGGGTCCCCGGCACTCGTTGGCCGGAACGCGCGCGCCGATGAGTGCGCCCGGAGGATTTTCCTTTATTGCGCCTCTTCCTTTTTCTGGGCCTCCTCCTTTTCAATTTCCTTTTCTATTCGCTTTTCTTTTTTCTTTTGTGATTTCAATATTTTTAATTCAAATTCCTTGAATTTCCCCTGGTTAGCGTCCTGCGGCCGGCGGGTTTTACGGGTAAAGTCGTTGAGGGAAAATTTCTTTTCAAGGTAATGACAGGTGCGGCATTCCGTGGCATACCGGAACACCTTTCGCTTGTAGAGAGTGGACATCTTTTCCACATGACCGGTGGAAGAAAAATTCCGGTGGATATGGCAACTGCGGCAATAGTCGTTGATGGTCCGGTTGCTGTCCGCCGCGGACACATCGTCATCAAAGGCCTTCTCGATTTGCTGGGTATAACAACCCAGGCTGATCCCCATCAGGACCATCACCCAACACCATCTCATCTGGAATACCCTTACGCCTGCTACCGTTGATCGACGCCACCCCAATGGCTTATAAATCAAGAAATTGTACCGGGGCCTATTATACCTCCGCACACCACCAAATTAAAACTTTACAACGTTGAAGAATTTCAGGGAGAATAAGAAAGCGGCGGGAAAAAAGGGCTCATGCGTTGTTGGAACGGATCAAGTCGTAGATCTTCAGAACCTTGTTGGAATAGTCCGCCGGAAGCCTTTTCCCCTGCTGGATATAACGCTGCAACCGGGTGGGACCATGATTGTAAGCCTCCAACGCCAGCCTCACATCATTATTGAAGCGGTTCTGGAGCTTGTTGAGGTAATACGTCCCCAAGGCGATGTTGCTGTCCGGCTTGAAAAGGGTCGGTTTCCCTTCCCACTTCAGGTTGACCTCGGTGGCCATGGCATGGCCCGTCCGTGGGCGGATTTGCATCAGCCCCAGGGCGCCCCGGTGGGACTTGGCCCAGTTGTTGAACGAACTTTCCGTAACGATGAGGGCTGTCAACAGGAGAGGATCATAATCGTATTTCCGGCTCTCCTCGTAAATCCATTGCGGGATCTGGTTCAACAGATCCAGATCCAAACCGGTAGAATAGTGGGAAATGACATCAAAAATCTGGTTTGTGATTCTTTGCTTCTCCCGGAGAGTCTTATGAATATCTTTATATTCCTGCTCCCGGTTTAGTTTTAAAAAGTACCTTTGGTCAGAAAGGGTAATTGCCGATGAGTAAGCAGAGGCCCCTTTCAGATAAATGTCATCACCCGAAAAATGACCCAGAAAACTGAGGACAACGAATACCGACAACAGGGTACTTTGTTTTTTTCCAAATTGATACATTTCAGGATTCCTGTTTAAGCGTTACATTATTTACATCGGAAATTTTCTATGTAAATATAAGAAAAATTTGAGCCTGCCCGAATATTCCTTGAAGACCTTTATCTGTAAGGGCTTTGAGGACTTTGGCAAGGGGTATTACCAAAGTTCGGCGGAGTATACTGGGGTACAGAACATTTGTCAAATCACTTTTAAGCAAAAACTCGGGAAATCATTGATTTTTCCCTCAGGATTACTATAATGGCTACCGATAAAGCATTAAAAAATTTGAAGTTATGAAAATTATCTGCCCTAAATGCCAAGCTGCCTACAGGGTTGATCTTCCCGATCCGGGTGAGGTAGGTGTCGAAGTCCAATGCGGAAAATGTCTTTCTATTTTCCTGTTTACGCCGGACATCGAACAATCCAGTCCTTCCATCAATCAAAGGGACCTCCCCGGCCAAACCGCCCAGGCCTCTGATTTAACAGAAAACCGCCCTGCCGAGCCAATAGTACCACCCCAAAAGGATGAGGAGCAAGAGATTTCTGGCCAAAAAGACCTGGCTTCCAGCTCCCGAAAACAGACCTCCACCTCACCGGAAACCCCGGAGGAACTGACCATAGAATTGCTACCGGAGGACCCCGGAGCCCTTGAAATCATTGTTGATGAGGAAGCTCCCGACGATTCCCTCGAAGAACAGGTGCTGGACGAAATCTGGAACAGAGCCGTGGAAGAAGGCACCCGCGAGGAACGCAAAACCCCGAAAAAATCCGCCACTCCCCGGTCAGAAACACCGGCAGAACAGGAAACAACCCCCTCATGGGAAGAGGCATTTGCCGATGAGGCCCAGGTGGAAGCTAAATGGAGACGGGAACAGGAACAGGCCCGCATCCAGGAAGAACAGCGACTGGCGGAAGCTCTGGGAGTGGCCTATACCCCCCCGGAGATCACCCCTATCGAGAACCTCGTCACCAAACGGCCCACGGAAAACCGCCAGGAATGGGTCGATCGATGGTTCGCCGAAGCCCGGGCCGAAATGGGCCAGCAGAAAAAAAAGCGCCCCCGGCAAAGGGCACAGCGCTTGCCATCTATGGAAGACCC
>CAYPKH010000124.1:0-5827 GCA_964411245.1 uncultured Nitrospina sp. | reverse complement strand
GAAACTGAACGCCAAGGTCGACAAACTGGAAAATAGCCAGGACGGCAACAAGGAAGATGAAGATAAAATCTAACGAATTCCCTCCCACTCTTTGAGCACACATGATCCGAAGCTCGGCCCCCACGCGTATCGATCTGGCCGGCGGCACGCTGGACCTCTGGCCGCTCCATCTTTTTTTCGACAATCCCCCAACCCTGAACGCGGCGATTGATTTATACGCGACGGTGGAGTTGACGGCGCGGCGGGACACCACCCTCGTCCTCGAATCCCGCGACTTGCGCCAACGGGCGACGTTCAAAAACCTCGCCGCCCTGCCGGAGCGGCATCCTCTGGTCCTGCTCATCAAACTGATCCGTTTTTACCGTCCCCAAACCGGCCTGCACTTGGTGACCGACTGCCGGGCTCCGGCGGGTTCCGGGATCGGCGGGTCCTCGGCGTTGAGCATCGCCTTGAACGGCGCCCTCAACCGCTTCACGAACAAGCGGTACACCCGCGAGCAGATGATCGAAATCGCCAAAAACATCGAAACCCAGGTGATCGCCGTGCCCGCCGGCACGCAGGATTTTTATTCCGCCATGTACGGCGGTGTGCAGTCCATCCAACCTACCATGGTGAACATGCGGCCGCGGCATCTGCCGCTCGACCTCAAGGATCTCAACCGCCGGTTCGTGCTGTGCTACACCGGCCAGCCGCGTCATTCAGGCATCAACAACTGGTCGGTGTACAAGAAAACCATCGACGGCAACCCGAAAACCAGGAGGAGCCTGGCCCGCATCGCCGAGGTGGCGCGCCGGATGGAAGCGATGCTGGAGCAGGGCCGCCTGAACCGGTTCGATCACTGGTTCAATGAGGAATGGAAAGCCCGCAAGGCGCTGGCGCCGGGTATCAGTACCGCGTCGATGGACCGCATGATCCGCGCCGCGAGGAAAAAAGGCGCTCTGGCCGCCAAAGTGTGCGGTGCCGGCGGCGGCGGATGCGTCGCCTTCTTCATCCCGCCCCGCGCCCAGGAAGCGGTCACCCAGGCCCTGCAAGACCACGGCGGCCGGGTCCTGGATTTCAAATTCGTCGCACGGGGATTGCGCGTCGCCCGCTCGCGTTCCTGAGGTTAAACGGGTGGCGGGTGAATAATTGATTCCTCTGAAGGGGACTGGGGTATAATTGAAAGAAGAATGGGGTGCCGTTTCTTTCTATTCTGAAAAATTCCACTCCGGTCTGATGAAAAAATTCTGGAACAAAAAAGGATTGATGCTGTTGGCGGGATTCGCGCTGTTGGTAGCGATGCCGTTTCTGATCATCAGCGAAAAACCGTTGCCCATGTTGACGGACAATACCATCAACCCCTATCCCGAGCCGAAAGACATCGCCGCCTCCTACATCCAGAAAGCGTCCGAAAATTATTTTTACCGGGAATTCTCCCAGGCGGCGGAAAATTACCACAAGGCCCTCGCCATTTATGAAGACCGCAAGGACGCGCATCACGTCGCCACCACCTATAATTCGCTGGCGGATCTATACGTCTGGGCCAACAAACCAGAGGAAGCGGAGAAACAATACCTGCTCGCCTCCCGGTACCACGCCAAAATCGACGACCGCCTGGGACAGGCCGACTCCCTCAAGGAACTGGCCGACCTGCACATGAAAAAAGAAAATTTCGAGGTAGCGGAGAAGTGGTATGCCGAGTCCCTGGGCGTCTTAAAAAACGGGAAGCCCAACCGGGTGCTGGGCAGTGTTCACGAAAGCATGGGGCACCTTTACTGGAAATCGAACCGGATTCCTAAAGCAATCGACTCCTTCGCGCGGGCGCAGGAAACCTACAGCGCGTTGAATTATTATCTGGGCGTGGAGCACATGACGAACGTCCTCAACCGTCTTAAAAAGATACCGAACACCAAGCACCCGCATGCCTTGCGCGGGGCGGCCCCGCCGGAAGGCTACGCCATTCATTGAAACCGTTCCCCTTTTTAGCCATGACGCCGTGATCCTGCGAATGACAATCATCCTGTCGCTGTGGATGGCCCTCCCGGCCGTCCCGAACGCCGCCGGAGTGGACGTGCCGTCTTACACGCTGAAGCTGGTCAAGAACCTGGTCGAGCCGAAACCAGCCAGGGAATTCGATTGCCGGGAACGGGTCTATTTGATGACGACCTGGTTCAAGGTGCACGGCCCGCACCGCGTCACCGCGCGCTGGTTCAATCCCGAAGGGACGTTGCAGGACGAAGGTCATCTGGACTTCGTCGCACAACACGACAAAACCGACGGCTGGCTGGCTCTGGAATTTTTAAATGTGGAGGACCCCGCGTCGTCGACGTACCTCAACGCGGAGGCGGCGAAGTTTTACGGCCGGTGGAAGGTGCGGGTTCTGCTGGACAACAAATTTCTGGAAGAGCGGGAATTTTTCGTGCGGTGCAAATAACCGGGAACGTCAATCGGAATCACCGTCATCAAACGACTCCGAAAAACGGTCCTTCATTTTACCCAGGTCTTTTTTATTCCTCTGAACTTTCTTTAAGAGAGACCGCAACTCCTGTTCCGGAAACAATTCGTTGAGATCCGCCTCCTCTTCCGGGAACAGCGGGTTCAGGTCGATTTCTTCCTCTTCTTCTTCGGCGGCGGGACTGGTTTCCACGCCTTCGGGGGCGGGAATCTCCGCGTTCAAAGATTCCTTCGATGCGGGCTGGGGCGGGGCGGGTTCCTGTTCGGTCATCACAAAACTCCTTCCTCGATACTCATCGCATACTACTTAAATTCATTCACCGGCACAAGGGGCTTCTTCAAAACCGGGTCAGGTAAACGCCCATGAACGTGGCGAAGACAATCGCGCCGAGGGTAATGCCGCCCAGATACTTCATCTTCTCCAGCGTGGGGCGGACCAATGCGCGGTTTTCCGGCCGGAGGTCGAGGTGCGCGATTTGGGCACGCAGGCCGAAGGTCTGGTACAGGCTTAACAGAAACGCCCCGACCACAAAGATCAGTTTGATGCCGAGGATATCGTAATACCCTTCCTTGAGGTTGACCTGCTCGGTGTAATTTTCCATCATGTAGTACACTCCCGAGGCGATCAACACCAGCAGACTGACAAACACCGTCGGCGCCAGCAGGTCGATGAGTTTATACGGGGCGGAATGCTCGTCCAGCGGGTCGCCGCTTTTCGGGTCGTAGACGCGGGGCCACAACAGGACCAGCGCGAACACACTGCCACCCCCCGCCACCACCGCAGCCATCAGGTGGACGAACATAATGATCGTATCGGTCATGATCAGAGGTTTTTCAGGTAATCGATGAGCAGGCGGACGCCGTAGCCGGACCCGCCTTTGGGCACATAGGGTTTTTCGTTGGAGGTCCAGGCGGTGCCCGCGATGTCGAGATGCGCCCAGGGATAATCGCCGGTGAACGGTTTCAGAAACGCCGCGCCGGTAATCGTTCCGGCGCCAACCCCCTTGGCAGAGATGTTTTTAAGGTCGGCGATGTCGCTCTTCACGGCCTTTTCGAATTCTTCATACAAAGGCAACTCCCACATGCGCTCGCCGGTGGCGTCTCCGCTCTGGATCAATTTCTGAATCAATTTCGAATCGGTGCCCACCACCGCGCAGGCGACGTGTCCCAGCGCCATGATCACCGCACCCGTCAGGGTGGCGAGATCGATCAGCGCTTTGGGTTTGTAGCGTTGCGCGTAGACCAGCGCATCCGCCAGAATCAGACGGCCCTCCGCGTCGGTGTTCAACACTTCGATGGTCTGGCCGTCCGAGGCGGTGAGGATGTCTCCCGGCTTGATGGCGGAGCCTCCCGGCATGTTTTCGGTGGCGGGGACGATGCCGACGACGTTGACCTTGAGTTTCAGACTCGCCGCCGCCTGCAGGGTGCCAAGGGTGACCGCCCCGCCGGACATGTCGAACTTCATCTCGTCCATTCCCGCGCCGGGTTTCAGGGAGATGCCCCCGGTATCGAACGTGACGCCCTTGCCGACAATGACCACCGGTGGGTCTTTGGCTTTGCCGCCCTTGTATTCCAGCACGATGAATTTGGGCGGCTCGTGACTGCCCTTCGCCACGCCCAGCAAGGAGCCCATCTTCAATTTTTGCATGTCCTTTCTCTCAAGAACCTTGCAGGTGATTTTGTGCTTGCGCGCCAGGCTCTGGGCGGCCTTCGCCAGAAACGAGGGCGTGGCGGTGTTGCTGGGATGGTGCATGAGATCGCGGGTGGCGATCACCGCCTCGCACAACTTCCCGGCCTGGTCCACGCCCTTCTGATATGCCGTCACCTGCGGTTTGCCCGGCGCCAGCAGAGTGATCTCTTTGATGCGTGACGGCGGATTGTCCGGGTCGACACTTTTGTATTGATCGAAATGGTAGAGACCGAGCTGAGCGCCCTCCATGATCGCCCCGGCCACCGGATGTCCGGTTTTGGATTTTTTGGCTTTGCCGGGTTTGCCGGCGTCCTTGCTGTCCAGGAAGAACGCCATTTTTTGATGACGTGAATTTTCAGCCGCCTTGGCGGCGGTGCCGGCGGCCTGGCGGATCGACTCCTCGGTGATGTCCGTCGGTTTCCCCAATCCCACCACGATCAGGGAATCCGCTCCCATCAACCCGCGCACGCTCTGCTCGAAGGTCTGGTTGAGTTTGCCCTCGAACCGTTTGGCCTTGAAGGCGGCGGTCAACGCGCCATTCAACAGGCCGTCGATTTGTTTCAAGAGGCCGGCCGGATTTTTCTCCGGACTGAACAGGACCAGGCAATCGGTTTTATGTTTGAGAACGTTGTCGGCCTTTACGGAGGTTTTGATCATGATGATTTTCAGGGATTAGGATTGGTTGAATAAGAAAGCTTTGAAATTCTATGGGAATCTATTCGAGGACACAAGGACAAACTCGAATGCTACAGGGCTCCGGAGCCAACGACGGGGAATGCGGTGAGGTCAAACGGCAAGGGTTCCGAACCGGGTGCGCCAGCGGCGGATAGTGGCGCGCCACATCAATAACGCCTGAAGCAGGGGCGGCACCACGGCGTACGCGAAGTTCACCGAACCGTCGGGAAGAAACAGCGGATTGAGCGCATCCATCCAAACCACGCCCAGCAACAGGGGAATCAGCAGGTAGAGGACGGTCCAATAAACCACGGCGGTGCCCAGGGCGCGCTGCGGTTTGTCGGAAAAATAGAAGTAAAGGAGCAGGGCGATGTCCCGCATCAAAAAACACATCGCGGCGGCGATCCATCCGTAAAGATTGATCACCTCACCCTCCTGGTTCAGAAACGTTCCACCGAACAGGGCGTGAAGCGCCAGCAGGCCGGCGGCGGTGGCCCAGGCCAGGATCGAAGTCATTAGCCAACGCGGAATTTCACACAACGCCGCCCGGATGCGATGGGACCTCCACAGGTGGAACAGGCGGCGGATATCCACTCCGTCGGACCGCTCCCACAATAAAATGGTGTAGGTGAGTGCCACCATCAGACCCCACCCGAGAAGCAGGCGGGCCACCCAGAAGTTCAGGCCATTGAGCGAAATGATGTCCTTTTCCTGCGGGAACCCCATGGCATACGCCAGCACGAAAATCAGGAAAGCCTGCCAGACCCAGGGGGGGTTGGCCACCTGGAGCTCGCGCCGCATCTGCATGTATATACCGGTGATGATCCAGGCCAGGAAAAGATACAGCGAGGCCAGCCAGAACCAGAACTCGTTGAACTCCCAATGGTACCATTGCACCGCCTTCGACCATTTGACCGGCTCGAAAGACGAGATGATGACACTGGGCAGTAACGGCAAACCCAGCAACAGAGACAGGCCGGATCTGCGTTTGTTTTTTGAAAATTTGTTTTGCACCTGCCACAAACCGAG
>CAYPKH010000123.1:0-5827 GCA_964411245.1 uncultured Nitrospina sp. | reverse complement strand
AAGATTCATTTCTCCAAATGGCTGTTGTCCCTGCCGGCCACCGACAAGGCTTACCAAGCCCATGCCGCCGTCCCGGTTCACGGAGAGCCCGGCGAACGGGAACGCGTCCGCAAGGCGATCAGCTTTCATTATGATCTGCCGGTTTCATTCTGGGAAAAGGTGCTGGACGATTCCCTGCAGTACAGCTGCGGGTATTTTCATTCGTGGGAGGAGAACATCAACGACGCCCAGACGCACAAGCTGGATTACATCTGCCGCAAATTGATGTTGAAGCCGGGAGAAACGCTTCTGGAAATAGGGTGCGGCTGGGGCGGATTGATGCTCCACGCGGCGAAACACTACGGGGTCCAGGGGCTGGGTGTCACCGTCAACGAGATGCAGGCCGAGTTTGTCCGGGACCAAATCCGGCAGGCGGGACTGACTTCCCAATGCCGGGTGGAAGTGGTCGATTTCCGGGATTTGAACGGCAGTGAACAATTCGACAAAATCGCCGCCGTGGGGACCATTGAGCATTGTTACCACTATCTGGACGCGTATTTCCAAACCCCCTGGCGCTTGCTCAAGCCCGGAGGGTTGTTTCTCAATCACGGTATCAGTTCGACCTTTCAGTGCGAGCAACACCCGCCGTCCAGCTCGTTCCTCAATAAATATGTATTTCCCGACGCCGAAATGAATCCTCTGGCCCCGACATTGGAAATCGCGGAAAAGACGGGATTTGAAGTTCGCGATGTCGAAAACCTGCGCGAGCATTACGCGCAGACTCTGCGGCTGTGGGTGGAAAACCTGGAGCGGCAACAGGAGGCCATCCAGAAAATTGCCGGGGAGGTGACCTGGCGAATTTTCAAATTGTATATGACCGGTTGCGCTTACAAATTCAGCCTGGGGCGGTTCAACCTGTTTCAGACGCTCTTGGCCAAAACCGACCGCGGCCGCACCCCGCTCCCCGCGACGCGAAAGCATTGGTATGCCTGAGTTCGGTTCCAATAGTTGGAGCTTTAAACCTTTTTTAGGAGGACCGCCATGAAAATTGGAGTGATCGAACTGCTTCAGGAAAAACCGGCAGAAAGCTGGTCTTACCGGCTATACCATGCCCAGTTCTCCAAGCAATTTGTCAGCATCACCCCGCAGGCGATCGCGGTGTGGTGCCGGCAGGCCGGTCATCAGGTGCATTACGCCACCTATTACGGTCAGGCCGATCCGAAAAGCCTGCTCCCGGATGATTTGGACGTGGTGTTCATTGGAACGTATACGCCGTACTGCGGTTTGGCCTATGCGCTGGCCAAGCTGTATCGCCGCGAAAAAACTTTGACCGTTATCGGCGGTGCGCACGCTAAATCGTTTCCCGAGGATTGCCTGCGCTATTTTGATCTGGTCGTCAAAGAATGCAACCGTACCCTGGTGGAGGACATTTTGAAAGGCCGGTTCGATCCACCGGCGGTCATTACCAGCGGCAAGCCGCTGACGGAGATTCCCACTGTGGAGGAGAGGATGCCGGATATCATTCGCGCTTCCTTTTCACGCGGAAAACCCACGCGGATGAGCGTGATTCATCTGTTGTCCAGTGTCGGGTGCCCGTACACCTGCAACTTCTGTTCGGATTGGGATAACTCCTACGTTCCCCTGTCCGGTGATGCTTTGAAGGAGGACCTGACCTTCCTGTCAAAAAATTATCCGAAAGTGTTTGTATGGTTTGCCGACCCCAACTTCGGCGTCAATTTCGACGACACCCTGAGCGTACTTGAGCAAATCCCTGAAAGCCGCCGGAATCCGTATATGATTGAAAGTTCGCTTTCGGTTTTGAAGGAATCACGGCTAAAACGACTCCAGGATACGAATTGCGTTTATGTGGCTCCCGGGGTGGAGTCCTGGACGGAGTACTCGAACAAGGCCGGGGTCGGAAAAAAATCCGGGCGCGACAAACTGAAACAGGTGATCAGCCATTTTAAAATAATGGGCGAATACATTCCCGGCATGCAGGCCAACTTTATCTTCGGAACCGATGCCGACCGGGGAGAGGCACCGGTGGAACTGACCTGCGAATTCATCCGGAGCCTGCCCGAAGTCTGGCCCACCGTCAACATGCCCATTCCCATCGGCGGAACACCCCTTTATGACTCCTATGATTCTGAGGGGCGGATTTTAAAAAGCATGCCCCTGCCTTTTTATTTCAAACTTTCCTACCTGACGGTGAGGATGAAAAACTATTCTCCGGTGGAATATTACGACCGCCTGATCGCCCTCAACCGGGAACTTTCCTCCACCCGAATGATGGTGCGGCGGATGGCCACCCGGACGCCGCTGGCCACCCGGCTGGTTCCCATTGCCCGTGCCCTGGCGGTGAGAAAAGATATCGAGGAGATGCAGAGGGTGCGTGACTTGCTGGTCGCGGATGCCGGATTTCGGGGATTTTTCGAAGGCCGCACTCAGGATCTGCCGGACTTCTTTCACAACCTGTATGAAAAAAACCTCGGTCTTTATGCCGAGTTGATCCCAAGAAGCGAGCGCCTGCCGGTCTTCCCCGAGCCGGGAAAAGTTTCAAAAAAAGATTCCCCGGTCCTGCTGACCTCCCTGGGTCGGGTGAATGTGGAAAGCGCACCCCGGCAGCGCCCGGAACCTTGCCGGGGCGAGGCTCTACTGGAATAGAAATTCCAAAAACCCGGCGGCGACAACGGGAACCCTACCGTCTTTGCCGGGAACAAACTTTTTTATGAGGACAACGGGATGCTGATGGAAAATTTACTCAGGGTCATCCAGGAAATTTACACCTCACCCTTTAACCTCATGCTGGTGACGGGTTTTGTGCTGGCCGAATGGCTGGTGCCCGCTCAGCGTGTGGACCGTAGAGTCCACCTCGCTCTGGATGTGTTAGGATTTTCGGTGGGCCTGCTTTGCATTCCGATTATCTACAGTTTCTTGCGGGAGGTGACGGAGTATGCCGCTTCGATGAATTGGGCAGCGATTCTTGAAGGAATGCAAACCTTTCCGGCGTGGGCCAAGCTGGTGCTTTGTGCGTTGTGCATCGATTTCACCGGCTATTGGGCCCACCGCGCGATGCATCACTTTCCATGCCTGTGGGCCGCACACCGCTGGCACCATTCCATCGAACAGCTCTACTGGTTCTCCGGGTTCCGGGCCAGTTTCTTCCAGATCCTGATCCTCGGTATCCCCCAAATCGTGTTTCCATTTCTCGTCTTTCAGATGTCCCTTCTGGAAGGCGCGATTGCGATGGGCATCATCAACTTTCTGCAGTTCTGGAAACATGCCAATATCCGGGTGCCGTGGGGGCCTCTGGAGGGGCTGTTCGTCACCCCGCATTATCATTCCATTCACCACAAGAGAGTGCAGGACCAAAACCACAACTTCGGGTTTATGTTCACGATCTGGGACCGTCTGTTCGGCACCCGGCTCTCCTCCCGGCAACTGGAGCGGCCCTTCGCCATGGGCCTGACCCCACCGCAAAAAAAGAACGTCTGGAGAATGGTCCTGGGATGGTAAGGTTCACAGGCCTCCTGCCCTGAATGAGGTCCGTTGAATCTGGAGGTACCGGTTGCTTTTTATGGAAATTCGGGTTAGAACGGTTTTGACCGCACCTCCGGTGGGCCGCTCTGGCCCCCGGAAAAACCTGAAGGCTCTCACAAAGAAAAGGATAAGACATCATGCGACTCAAACAAACCACCGTTGCCTGTGGAGTCTATCTGCTGGCCGCCATCCTGGTCTGGGTTCCCTTCTCGGTCCAGGCGGAAATGCTGGGAACCCGGCAGGCGATGCAATCTTTGTCCAACCCGGCCAGTGACCGCGAACAGCTGATCTCCATGGTCCAGCGCGCGGAAGTGCAGGAGCGCCTCCAGGCATTCGGCGTGTCCGGAACCGAAGCGCTGGCCCGTCTCAACAGCCTCACTGATGCGGAGGTCAGCCAACTAGCCGCTGAAATCGATCAGCTTCCCGAGGGGCAGGGGGCGGCGGGAGCGGTTCTTGCTGCATTTTTGATTGTTGGCCTTGTGGTCCTTTTGCTTTGGTTGTTAAAAGTAATAAAAATAGAGAAAGCCGCAATTGGGGCTCCTCCCGGCAACTCGACTATAACCCCGGTCCATATGTAGAATCTTTAAAAGACACCTCCTCTCACCATACAGAATGGAGAGGGAGGAAAATATAAAACCGCCAGCACCCTTTAAGGAGCCGGAAAAACCTGAAGGCTCTCACCAAGGAAGAAACATCATGCGACTCAAACAAGCAACCGGTGCCTGCGGAGTCTATTTGCTGGCCGCCATCCTGGTCTGGGTTCCCGCCTCCATCCAGGCGGAAATGCTGGGCACCCGGCAGGCGATGCAGTCCTTGTCCGACCCGGCCAGTGACCGCGAACAGCTGATTTCCCTGGTCCAGCGCACGGAAGTGCAGGAGCGCCTCCAGGCATTCGGCGTGTCCGGAACCGAAGCGTTGAACCGGGTCAACAGCATGACCGACGACGAAGTGGCCTCGGTCATGCTGCAAATCGAGCAGTACGCCGGCGGCGATCCCATCTGGAGAGCTTCGGGGGAAAAAGACGCGGGGTACATATTCACCCTGGTGGTCGCTTTAGCCGTTATCGGTTGTCTGGCGTTCTGCTGGCTTTTCTTTATTTGAGTGTCCGTTATGAAAACCGCGGTGGCATTACCCGTTCGGTGGTTACTGTGGACCGTTCTGGCCGGTCTGTGGGCCGCTGGCTGCGCCACCGCCCCGCCGAAAGTCGAGTTGCCGGCGAGCCTCGATATTCCCCGCAACGTCGAATTGACCGATGTCCCGTTTCATCCCCAGGGTCTGTATCAATGCGGCCCGGCATCGCTCGCCATGACCCTGCAGTGGTCGGATGTGGCGGTCACCCCCGAGCAATTGAAACCGCAGGTGTACACCGCCAGCCGCCAGGGCAGTCTGCCGCCGGATATGATCGGGTCGGCCCGCCGCCACGGCCGGGTTGCGTACCCGGTTCACAGCATTGAGAATATTTTTAAGGAAGTGGCCGGGGGGCATCCCGTCATCGTCCTGCAACGTCTGAGTTCTTTCATGAAGACCACCTGGCACTACGCGGTGGTCATCGGCTACGATCTGGACCGGCGCGAAATGGTGCTCCACTCCGGTGTGGAGGAAAGAAAAGTGCTGTCGATCGACGCCTTCGCCGAAACCTGGCGGCCGTGGAGCCGCTGGGCCATTCTCACGCTGCCGCCCAACAAACTCCCGGTCACCGCCGAAGCCGAGGTTTACCTGAAAGCGGTGGTGGGGTTGGAGCAGACGCAGCGCTGGGGTGAAGCCGAAGCGGCCTATGCCACTGCGGCCGCCCGCTGGCCGCACCACCCCACTGCGTGGATCGGTCTTGGCAACAGCCGGTATGCGCAGGGGAATCTCATAGGCGCGGAGCAGGCGTTTCGTTCCGCCGTCCGGGCCGCGCCCGAGGCGGGACCCACCTATAACAATCTCGCCCATGTCCTTATGGAACTGAACCGTAAAGAGGAAGCCCTGAACGTTATCCACCAGGCCATCCGCTTGGGCGGTCCGCTGGCGGAGGTGTTCCGCAAAACCCTCACGGAAATCCAGCAACGCCCCGGCGGCTAAGCCCCCGAAACCTCCCTGCCTTTCGGCTTGTCCTGGCCTTCGAAATTTGACAGTATGAGGGGAACCCTTTTTTTTCTCAGGAGCGCCATGCCACGTTTTCATTATATATTCATTCAGATGTTGCTTGCCGTTTCGCTTCTTCTGGCCGTGGCGCCGGTTTTGGCCGGCAATGTATTCAACGCGCTGTCGCTGAAAAAAATGGAGCTGGAACAACGTTATGGCATCACCAACCTGGAATGTTTTC
>CAYPKH010000122.1:3896-5830 GCA_964411245.1 uncultured Nitrospina sp. | reverse complement strand
GGTATAAATGTTTTTCGTTAAACATCATTCCTTATCATGCGCCTGAGTATACATCATGGGGATATATAAAAGAGAATCGGCAATGTGCTAGCGCCGTATACTCTACTGGTACATCATCTTTGAATAGTTTAAACTGCCTAGCCTTTAGGGGCTTATAAATAAAGGAGAAATCCCCCTAGCCCCTCCTTCGACAAGCTCAGGACAGGCTTTTACAAGGGGGCAAAAGCTAACCACCCCTCACCTTAGTCCTCTCCCCGTGAAGGGAGAGGGAATATTAGCTCCGGCGCTTCGCCGGTCCCCTCCTTGAAAAGGAGGGGAGTTAAATCCCCCTAGCCCCCTTCACAAAGGGGGAACGAATAATATGAGCAGGGAAATTCGTAAGGAAATTTTAAAGCAGGCGAAGCGGGTGGTCATCAAGGTCGGCAGTGGCGTGATCTCCGACCACGAGTCGGGCAGAAACCCCCTGGAGCGCGGCCTCTGCCAGAAACGCATCCGCAGTTACGCGAAACGCATCAAGGCCATCGCCGATGCCGGGTACGAGGTGATCCTGGTGTCGTCGGGCGCCATTATGGCGGGGCGCGAGCGGCTCAACCTCAAACGGCCCCACCTCGACATCCCGGAGAAACAGGCCTGCGCCGCCATCGGCCAGAGTTTCCTGATGCGTTCCTACGAGCAGTATTTCGAGAAGCAGGGTCTCAAGGTGGCGCAGATTCTGTTGGGTCATGACGACCTCGAAAACCGCAGGCGCTACCTCAACATCCGGCACACGCTGGAAGCCCTGCTGGCGCACGGCGTCATCCCCATCGTCAACGAAAACGATTCGGTGACGGTCGACGAGATCAAAATCGGCGACAACGACACGCTGTCCGCCAACGTGGCCTGTATGGCGGAGGCGCATCTCTTGATTCTGCTGTCGGACGTCGATGGCTTGTTCACCTCCGATCCGTCGAAGGCTCAAAACAAATCGGGCCAAACTCCCGAATTGATCTCGCACGTCGACCGCGTCACCCCGGAGATTGAAAAACTGGCGGGCAAGAGCAAGAATCCGCTGGCGGTGGGCGGCATGTACACCAAGGTGCTGGCGGCGAAAAAAACCATGAGTTTCGGCATCCCCACGCTCATCATCAACGGTCTCAAGGGCGAAAACCTGAAAAAAGTGTTTGCCGGAAGCCAGGTCGGCACGCTGTTCTGGTCGGGCGAGGTGAAGATCAAGGACCGCAAGCACTGGATCGCCCACACGCTGAAACCGGCGGGATCGGTCATCGTGGACGCCGGGGCGCGCCAGGCGCTGGTGGAGCGTGGCAAGAGTCTGCTGGCGGCGGGGATCGTCAAGGTCGACGGACGCTTTGAATTCGGCGCCGCGGTGCGTATACTGGATGAGAAGAGTAATGAAATCGCCCGCGGCCTGGTCAATTACAACTCGCGCGATCTCGACCAGATCAAGGGAATGAAATCCGCCGCCGTGCGCAGTCTTGTCGGCCAAAACTTTTACGATGAAGTCATCCACCGCGATGACCTCGTGCTCACATAACCATGCCCAAATGGTGGGAAACAGAACCGATACGGTTTGAGTGCCAGCCCGATTGTTTCAAGTGTTGTATGAAACCGGGCGTGGTGTACTTCGATAAAGAGGACATCCAGAAAACGGCCAGGTTTCTGGAGGTCAAGACCTCCGTCTTCAAACAAAAATTCCTGCAAAAGGATCATGGCGTGTGGGAGATGGAGTTGAAGGAGGGCGAGGTGTGCCGGTTTCTCACCACGGACGGGTGCGGCATTCATCCGTCCAAACCCAAGCAGTGCCGGACCTATCCTTTCTGGAAGGAAAACCTGGAGACCCGCAACCACTGGCAGTTGACCGCCGGGTTCTGCCCCGGCATCGGCCAGGGGCCCGTCATCCCCCCTGAAGAGATCAAACAAGCCCTGAAAGATTTCCG
>CAYPKH010000122.1:0-3796 GCA_964411245.1 uncultured Nitrospina sp. | reverse complement strand
CCAGACCCAAAATTAACCACAGATGAACACGGATGGACACAGATAAAGAACAAGTGTTGTCATTCTGAGGACCGCAGGGACGAAGAATCTGGGTTTAGACAGAATCAAATGTAAAAAAGAAAAACCTAGATCCTTCGCTACCGCTCAGGATGACATTCAGTTTGGGAGGTCATTCTGAGGAGGCGGAGCCGACGAAGAATCTATGTTTTCATCGGTGTTTATCTGTGTTCCCTTCGACAAGCTCATGACAGGCATCTGTGGTTCATATGGAAGGCGGTTGACTTTGCGTCTTAAATCCCCATAATACCCGGTTGGCCGTCCATCCTTTAAACCAAACTCGTATCTATTTTTTGGATCGATCTGAACTGGGGAATCGCTATGTCTGTGTGTGTCGTCGTCGGAATGCAATGGGGAGATGAGGGGAAGGGCAAGATCATCGACCTGTTGACCGAAAAGGTGGACGTGGTGGCGCGTTACCAGGGCGGGCACAACGCCGGTCACACCATCATCTTCGACGGCAACAAATACATCCTGCACCTGATTCCCTCCGGCATTTTCCGCCCCGATAAAATATGCGTGATCGGCAACGGCGTGGTGATCGATCCCGCCGCGCTCTCGGAAGAGATGCAGATGCTCAAGGAGCTGGGATTCGATTACGACGGGCGGCTGTTGATCAGCGACCGCGCCAACATCATCCTGCCTTACCACCGCATCTCCGACTTGCAGAAAGAAGGCGCCTCCGGTTCGCGCAAGATCGGCACCACCGGCCGCGGCATCGGTCCGGCCTATTCCGACAAAATCGCGCGTGTCGGTCTGCGCACCTGCGATTTTATCGACGAATCGCGCCTGCAGGAAACCCTGCGGTCCAATTACGAGGAAAAGAAAAAGATTCTCAAAAACCTGTACGGTGAAAACCTGCCGGAGCTCGGCGAAATCGTCGACCAGATGTTGTCGCACCGCGACCGGTTTGTGAAATACATCGGCAACACCCAGAGTTTTCTGCGCGACCGGATCGCTGAAGGCAAAACGATCCTGTGCGAAGGCGCGCAGGGTACCATGCTGGACATCGACCACGGAACGTATCCCTTCGTCACCTCGTCGAATTCGACCGCCGGGGGCGCCTGCACCGGGCTCGGCATTCCGCCGGCCAGGATCGACCGGACCCTCGGCGTGATCAAAGCCTACACCACCCGCGTCGGCGAGGGTCCGTTTCCGACGGAGTTGCACGACGATTACGGCGAACAGCTGCGGAAAAACGGCGACGAGTTCGGCTCCACCACCGGGCGGCCGCGCCGGTGCGGCTGGTTCGATGCCGTGGTCGGCAAATACGCCGTCGAGTTGAACGGCATCGATGCCGTCACCCTCACCAAAATCGACGTGCTGGATCAGTTTGACACCATCCGCGTCTGCACCGGCTACCGCCACCACGGAAAAATAGTTGACGGCCTGCCCGCCAGCCTGCCGGTGCTCGAGCAGTGCGAACCGGTGTATACTGAGTATCCGGGGTGGCAACAGAGCACCTCGGGCATCCGGTGTTTCGACGAATTGCCGGACAACGCCAAACGCTACATCGACGGCCTGCAGGATCACCTCGGGGTGGACATTGCGCTGATTTCCACGGGTCCCGGCCGGGAGGAAACAATCCTGCGCGGAGAGTTGCTGTGAAGTTCGAGCTTGCCGATAACGTATTGAATTTTATGTCTGGGCAGGGCGCGGAAGATGTGACCCTCGACCTCGAGGAGATCCCGTCCAACTGTTGCCTGGGACGCCTGCCGGAGATGAAAATTTCCCTCGAAAGTCCGGCCAAGTCCGAAGAATACCGGCATTTCGAGGTTGGCGGCATTCATATCCACCTGTCCAAACTGCTCCGCACCAATGACACCCTCAAGCTGTTCCTCACCGGCCTCGGCCCCTTCAAAAAAATTGAAGCGTCCGGCGTGAACCTTGTACTATAATAATAATTAGGCTTTAAATTTAATGATTTAAGGGGTTTGGGAGATTTTTCCCGCCGGGAAACTTATGTGGACGCTGGTCATACTCATTTTTTCCTGCCTGTTTTTTTATTTCGTGGGCTATCGGTTTTATGCCGGGCGCCTGGACCGCGACGTGGTCCAGCCCGACGCCGGTTTTAAAACGCCGGCAATCAGCCAGAGCGACGGCGTCGATTACGTTCCCAGCAAGCCAGTGGTGCTGTTCGGCCACAATTTCGCGTCCATCGCCGGGGCGGGACCGGTCATCGGCCCGATCATCGCCATGCATCATTTCGGCTGGGCGCTGACCCTCCTCTGGATTCTGCTCGGCAACGTGTTCATCGGCGCGGTGCACGATTACCTGGCCCTCATGATATCCGTTCGCAGCCGAGGCAGTTCCATCGCCGATATCGCCGAGACCACCATGGGTCCGCGCGCCAAGAATGTGTTCGCCCTGTTTCTGGTGCTGGCGATGTTGCTGGTGATCGCGGTGTTCGGCGTGGTGGCGGCCCAAACGTTGATCGCCCAACCGCAGATGGTGATTCCGACGCTGGCGATCATCCCCGTGTCCATGCTGTTGGGCTGGGCCATTTACCGCAGGGGATTCCCCCTGGGTCTGTGCTCCCTGATTGCGGTGGCGGCTTTGCTGTCCAGCATCTATTTCGGGTTCAAATATCCTTTGCCCTTGCCGGCGGATGGCGTTCTGGGATTGTCGCCGCTCATGTTCTGGTTTGTGGTGCTGATGCTGTACGCGGCCGTGGCCTCGGTCATGCCGGTGCAACTGCTCCTGCAACCGCGCGATTATCTTTCGACCTACGTATTGTTCGGGAGCATGGCGCTGGGCATCACCGCTTTGTTGTGGGTGCTTCCCGGATTCAACACGCCCGCGTATCTCGGCGCGTATTCCGAAGGGCAGGGGCCGGTGTGGCCGATGCTGTTCGTGCTGGTGGCCTGCGGGGCGGTGTCCGGCTTCCATTCGCTGGTGGCGGGCGGTACCGTGTCGAAACAACTGACCAATGAAACCGAAGGCCGCCTGATCAGCTACGGCGGCATGTTGACCGAAGGCGTGGTCGCCGTCACCACCGTTTTGCTGGTGGGCGGCGGACTGTACTGGATTGCGCCGGCCGCGGGCGGCATCGATATGAACGCCCTCGGATTCCGCGAAACATTGAAGGCCGGGGGATGGATCCACGCGTTCGGCAGCGGCTACGGCCATGTGGTCAGCCAGATGCTCCCCTTTCTGGGATTCACCGTTGCGTACATGGTGGCGGTGCTGGCCCTGAACACCTTCGTGATGACGACGCTCGATACGGCGGTGCGGATCACGCGCTTTATCGTGCAGGAAGTAGCGGGCGCGCGCGTGCCCGTCATGCACAACAAATACGTGACGACGGCGTTGGTTGTGGGGCTGGCGTATCTCATCGGTGCCACCGACGGCTGGGAGAAAATCTGGCCGATCTTCGGGGCCACCAACCAGCTCATCGCGGCGGTGGCGTTGTTCGTGATCTCCGCCTACCTGATCGGAGTCCGGAAACCGACCACCTACACGCTGGTGCCGGCGGTGTTCATGGTGATCACCACCATCGGGGCGCTGGGGTGGCAGGCCTACCGGTTTTTTACGGCGCCGCAACCCAACTGGTTTCTGGGGAGCGCCTCTATTGTATTGATTGGATTGGCATTGTTTGTCGGCAACGAAGGCCTGCAGGCGCTGAGAGGGCCCAAAGGACGGCCGGAAGCGGCCCCCAGCGAAGCCTAAAATCTTGATAACCGTTTGGAAACGCGGGTGCGGGAAAATTAAAATTCCCTGTCTTGATTTTCTCCCCAAA
>CAYPKH010000121.1:0-5867 GCA_964411245.1 uncultured Nitrospina sp. | reverse complement strand
ACTGCAGAAAATGCCTTTAAACTGTTCTAAACTGATTATTTTTCAGTTAATTGCCGCAAACTATTGACAAAACCGAGGCTGGTTCCTATATTTGCTTCTTGGTTGGTAAAAGAGAAAATATGGATTTAAAGCAGATTCTCCTTTCAGATTTGAAAGGGGCCATGAAGTCCAGGGACTCCTTAAAGGTCGACACCCTTCGGTTGATTGTTTCCGAAATCAAAAACAAAGAAATAGACCTCCACGAAGAGCTGGGAGACGGCGATATCACCGCTCTCCTGACCACCCAGATCAAAAGAAGAAAAGAGGCCGCATTGCTGTATGAACAGGGCGGCCGGACCGACCTCAAAGAAAAAGAAGAAAAGGAAATGGCCTTCATCCAGACTTATCTCCCTGAGCCGGTGGGAGAAGAGGAACTGAAACAGCGCATCGGGGAAGTGATCGCGGAAACCGGTGCTCAAGGGCCCAAAGACATGGGCAAGGTCATGAAGGTGGTGGTTCCCGAATTCAAGGGAAAAGCAGAGGGAGACCAGATCCGGAAACTGGTCACGGAATTGCTGGCTTCATAAGACCATCAACGGAATATTCGGCGCCATTACAAAACATTGAAAAAAACCATTCCTGACAATATCATCGAGGACATTCGGTCGCGGGCGGATATCTACGACGTCATTTCCGAATTTGTCCCTCTTAAAAAGGCGGGTAAAAACTATAAAGGTTTGTGCCCCTTCCACTCCGAGAAAACTCCCTCGTTCAGCGTCAGCCCCGAAAAGCAGATTTACCATTGCTTCGGTTGCGGGACCGGGGGCAACGTGTTCAAGTTTCTCATGGAAAAAGAAGACCTGCCGTTTGTGGAGGCGGTGAAGCGGCTGGCCCACCGCTATCAGGTCACGATTCCGGAATCGGCCTACCCATCGCGTGGGGGCGCGTCCCGCAACGAACGGGAGGCCCTGCTCCATTGCAACACCCTGGCGGCGAAATTCTTCGCCTCCCGTCTCAAGGACCCCAAAAAGGGAAAGGCCGCCCGAGAATACCTGCAGTCGCGTGATTTCGGCGCGCAGGCGATCGAGGATTACCAGATGGGGTGGGCGCTTCCGGAATGGCGGGATTTGCTGGGCCATCTCGAACAGCAGGCCAAATGCTCGCGCCAAACCCTGGAAAAATACGGGCTGGTGTCCAGAAAGGAAGCCCGGGACCCACAGGACAAAGATGTATTTTACGACCGCTTTCGCGGCCGCCTGATTTTTCCCATTCAGGATTCCCACGGCAACATCATCGCCTTCGGCGGGCGCATCGTGGGCGAAGGCGAACCCAAATACCTGAACTCGCCGGAAACCCTGATCTATAAAAAGAGCCGGCATCTGTTCGGCCTCAACAAAGCCAAAGACGCCATCCGCAAGGAAGAGCAGGTGTTGATCGTCGAAGGCTACTTCGACCAGATTCGCGCCTGGGAAAGCGGCGTGAGGAACGTGGTCGCCACCTGCGGCACCGCCCTGACCACCCAGCAGGCTCTCCTGCTGAAACCCTTCACCACCAAAGCGGTTCTGGTGTTCGACTCGGACCCCGCCGGCCATGCCGCGGCGGAGCGCGGGTTCGAAGTCCTGCAGGACAACGGGATGTCGGTTTTCGTCGCGGTCCTGCCCGAGGGGCATGACCCCGATTCGCTGATCCGGGAACAGGGAAAAGGATTTTTTCTCAAATTGATCGAGGAATCTCAGCCGTTTGTCCATTACCTTTTGGACCGCATCCTGCGTTCGGCCGAAACCCGCACCACCGAGGACAAAATCGGCGCCATCAACCGGGTCCTGCCGGTGCTGGCTAAAATCCGAAATAGCGTGGAGCGTAGCGAACATGTCCGTTACGTCGCGGAAAGGGTTGGAGTCGAGGACCGGGCGTTTCTCGAGGAAATGAGAAAATCCCTGGAACAAAACAAAAACCGGGTGGACGCTCCGGCCTCCGCCGGCAATAAAACCGGGCACAACCCGGAACGGTACCTCATCCACCTGATGCTGGCCGATGACGAAGCGGGGCGGGACATCGCCTCCCAGATCCCGCTGGACGAATATCTGAATGACGATTACCGGGAAACCGCCCGCTTGCTGTACAGCCTGATCGAAGACGGCCAACCGCTCAGGGTGGACCGGCTGATCGACCGCACCGATCAAACCGGGGTGAAAACAGTTTTGACGCGGGTAGGAATGGAGCCCATATTATTTGATAATGTGACGAAAGCCGCCACCGATTGCATTCTCGAAATCCGGAGGCGGTCTATTGAGAAGAAAATCAATGAGTTAAAGAAACAACGCAACGAGGCGGAGCGGGCTGGTCAGACCGACCGGTCACGGGAATTGCATCAGCAGGTGCGCGAAATGCAATTTTCTCTGCTTCCGCAATAAGGTTTTCGCATCTAAAGAGATTCCATTGAAAGCACCGACTCATTTACCCCAGTAGGAGAATACACACAGATGGCAAATGTTGAAAAAATCGCTGATGTTTCCGAAATCAATCAACTGATTTCTTTAGGCAAGGAAAAGGGATACCTCACCTACGAGGAAGTCAATGACGTCCTTCCGGCCAACCTGGTCGCACCCGAACAAATCGACGACCTGATGCATATTTTCGGGGAAAACGAAATCGATATTGTGGACACCGCCGTGAAGGATGACAAGCCTGCCGAAGTAGTAGAAACGGAAAAAGAAGAACAGTCCGCGCCGGCAGAAACCGTCGCCGAAGCCAAGCCGGACAACGTCACCATCGACGATCCGGTGCGCATGTACCTCCGGGAAATGGGTACCATTTCGCTTTTGACCCGCGAAGGGGAAGTGGTGATCGCCAAACGCATCGAGGCCGGGCAGAACGAGGTGCTTTGCGCCGTGGCCAACTGCTCCGTCACCATCCAGGAATTCAACTACCTGGCGGATCTGGTGAAGAAGTCCGAGCTCTCCGTATTCGATTTTATCGTTCAGGTGGACTCGGAAGACAAAAAGGAAGTGTCCGAAAAAGAGGAAACCAAACGGGTGATGAAGGCCATCCGCAAACTGGACACGCACTTCAAGAAAATCGAAAAACTGCAACAGCGGAGCGAAACGAAGCTTTCCGAAAAAATGAAAGCCAAGGTGACCAAGGGCCTGGAGGCGCAACGCATTCTCCTGGTCAATATGGTGCGCGGCCTGAACCTCCACGGCGACGTGATGGATGGCATCATTGAAAATATTTACGAGATTGCCGCGTCCATCCGGGAAGCGGGAAAACAGGAGCGCCTGCTGGAAAAAGAATTGAACATGCCCCTGTCTGAGGTCAAAAAACTGGCGAAAAACTGGGTCCAGCAGAAGAGCGTCAAACTGTCGAAAGGCAAGGTGGTGACCAAAAAGCAGTACGACAACCACCTGAAAACCGTTCAGGCCTGCCGCCGCAAAATCCGGAAAATCGAAAAGGAAACCTTTACGTCCAAGGACCAACTGCTGTCCACGGTACGGACCATCGCCCGCGGCCGGGTGAAGGACAAAACCGCCAAACGCGAACTGGCCGAGGCCAACCTGCGGTTGGTGGTGAGTATCGCCAAAAAATACACCAACCGCGGCCTACAGTTTCTGGACCTCATCCAAGAGGGCAACATTGGATTGATGAAGGCAGTGGACAAATTCGAATATCAGCGCGGCTACAAGTTCAGCACCTACGCCACTTGGTGGATCCGCCAGGCCATCACCCGCGCCATTGCCGACCAGGCCCGCACCATCCGGATTCCGGTGCACATGATCGAAACGATCAACAAACTGATCCGGGTGTCACGTCACCTGGTGCAGGAGCTGGGACGCGAACCGGTGCCCGAGGAAATCGCTTCCAAAATGAGCCTGCCGATCGACAAGGTCCGCAAGGTCCTCAAGATCGCCAAGGAGCCCATCTCGCTGGAAACGCCGATCGGCGAAGAGGAAAACAGCCATCTCGGCGATTTCATCGAGGACAAGAAAGTGTTGTCGCCGATCGACTCGGTGGTCAAGAAGAACCTCAAGGAGCAAACCATGAAGGTTCTGGGCACGCTGGCCAGCCGCGAGGAAAAAGTCCTCCGCAAACGCTTCGGCATCGGGCTGAATTCCGAACACACACTGGAAGAAGTGGGCCAGGATTTCTCCGTCACCCGGGAACGCATACGGCAGATCGAGGCGAAGGCCCTGCGCAAACTGCGGCACCCCAGCCGCTCCAAGAAACTGCGCAGTTTCATCGAAAGCTAGCCTCATGCGGGCCCATAGCTCAGTTGGTTAGAGCTCCCGGCTCATAACCGGGCGGTCCCAGGTTCGAATCCTGGTGGGCCCACCAGGCTAGGCCCCAGCGCAGCGCCGGAGCAGATTTCGCAGGGGCGTGATCGCACGATCCAAAAGTTACTTTCGCTACTCACGGTTTAAAATTTCCAACCGGCGTAGGACGGTCTTCGGCGATTCCCCGCTTTTTCGACCCCTGCCTTGACATGCCCCTTCCCCGATTTTATTTATAGATCAGGAAAGATGGTTCGGTACCGAACTGGAATGTCTATCACCTTAAAACTTATTCCAGGAGGATCATCATGAATCTTGTCAGATATGAACCCAAAACCTATTTGAATCGGTTTTTTGACACCGACCGCTTCTTCAACGATTTCTGGCCGTGGGCTCCGGATACAGACCGGCGTTTTATCGGCGAGGACCTGAAAGTCAACATCGTTGAAAACGAGGACAACTACACCCTGATTGCCGAAGTTCCCGGCATGAAGGAAAAGGACATCGATCTTGAGATCAAAGACGGCCGGATGACCCTGAAAGGCCAGATCGAGGCATCCCAGGAGAAGGAAGGGACGCATTACCGGATGCGGGAGTTCAGCCGCAGAAGCTTTGAGCGGTCGTTCCGGATCGGCGAAGGCGTCGATCAGGACCACATCTCCGCCAAACTGGACAACGGTGTCCTGACGGTGGTTCTTCCCAAGAACGAGGAGGCCAAACCGAAAACGGTCAAAGTTGAAATCGGCTCCTAACCTCTGAAAAATCAACCCGCGTTTCTTCAGGAACGCGGGTTCTTTTTATGGGTTTCTGGTATATAATGAAGTGGTTTCAGGATAAATACCCCGGTATTTTCGCGTCAATGCCGGACGGGAACCACCAGACGCGGTTTATCCAAGAAGGAATGACCATGAAATCCCTCGCGTCGATCAATGCGAAAGACATCGAAACCATCAAATTGGCATTGAATGACGCTATTTCGGACATCAACATGGAGTTGAAGAACACTCTTTCCGAATCCAAAATGAAGGAGGTCATGGAATATAAAACCCGGTATACCCGGGTCTACGACAAATTGAGAAACAACCCCTCCATCTACGCCCTGGCGGAATACGAACTGGACATCGCCGCCGGCGGCCTCAACGACGCCATTGAACTGCTCGAGGAACATTCCGGGGACGACCTCGACGACCATGAGAAGTCCGACATTCTGTCCTACAAAAACGATTGTCAGCGGGTCATCGACATTCTGGCAGGCTAAGCGGCGAACCGCCGCAGGTAAATTTTAAACCCCGATGGGCGAAAGTAACTTTTGGATCGTGCGTTAACGCCTCTGCAAAGCTGGGTCCAGCGTCACGCTGGGCGGAGGTACTCCGCTCAGAAATTGACGTAATACCCGTAGGCGAACAGCCATCCCGTAACCCCCGTCCCCGCCGCCATGCACAGGATCCAGGCTCCCCGGCTGTTGCATTTCATCTTCGGATGATCGTCATACATCCACGCAGAGTGGATCATCATCCCCATGAAATAGGAAATGAAGCCGAAAGCCAGAAACAGCACCGCGAACATGAAAGGCGAAAATTCCATCGTCTCCGACCTTGTGCCACGGTCCGGAACCCGGGC
>CAYPKH010000120.1:0-5868 GCA_964411245.1 uncultured Nitrospina sp. | reverse complement strand
GGGGATCCCGCAGGAAAAAATGGACGATTTGTTTGAACCTTTCAACCGGTTGAATTATGAATTTGGAGATATTGAAGGAACGGGAATCGGCCTGAGCATCACCAAACAACTGGTTGCCCAGATGAATGGAACCATCGAGGTGGAAAGCAAGGTCGGAGGGGGCAGTTGTTTTACTATATCTTTTCCTCGCGGAAAGATCATCAGTCCTGAACCTGAAACCACCATCGGCCTGGATCGCCCGCTAGAGTCCCACCCGGAAACAGAACCGGTTCAAATCCTTTATATAGAAGATAACCCTGCCAACATAGAGGTGGTGGAAAAATTTTTAGAGCTCCGGTCCAATTTCAGTTTACAGGTAGCTGAAAATGCGGAATTGGGTGTCATGAGGGCTAAAATATCCCGGCCTCAGGTTATTTTAATGGACCTTCGGCTTCCGGGCATGGATGGGTTCGAAGCCTTTAAAGAGTTAAACCGATATCCCCAAACGAAGGCCATCCCGGTGGTTGCTTTGACAGCCCATGCCAAGCAATCCGATATCGATAAGGCTCTCAATATGGGTTTTCGGGCCTACATCACAAAGCCGATTGAAATAACTTCGTTTTTCAAAACGATTGATTCCATCATTAAGTAGACCCGCCCCAGCCCCCTGCTCGAAGGCCTGGACCCCCCTCCCTTTGGACGTATCTTTAATTAAACCATTGCAAATACAGCTTTAACGAAATTTTGGATTATTGACGGGGCTTGCATTCGAACTTTTTACCAACCCAGATGACTTCCAGGTAGGGCGGAAGTTTGGTTTGTTTTATCATTAAGCCGTTCACCCTTGGTACTCGTTTTTGACGCCGAGAATATAGTATTGGTTGAACTCCAGATGCTCCAGAGCGGCGGGATAGATCATATCCACAAACCGCTTGGTGGCGGGCGATTTCTGGTGGATGGCGATGGCCTCCTCGTTTTCGAAAATCATCGTGTGTAAAAACCGGGTGGGACGCCCCATCTCCTGGTTCGCCATGTAAAAAAGCGTGGTCGGCTCGTTGATCCGTATATACTTCACGAAATCCTTAACCGTGCGTTTGCATTCCTCCACCCTTTCCGGTGCGACCTGATAACGCGCTGTCATGCATACCGGCATGAAAATCGCTCCTTTCTTTTTTGAGTCTACTGTGAATTCGTATCGATGAACACGCGCACCTTGTCCACGTGCTCGATGGTTTGCAGATGTTCCTTGAGTTTCCGAACCGTGGCCCCGGTTTGTTCCGAACTGATCCCGTCGCTCACTATTACAAATACCTCCAGCGTGGTTTGCCCGCCGTGGTAATGAACGCGCAGTTGAGTCCGGCCCCGGATCCCCTTCGTCGCATCAATAATGGGGTCCACCTGTTTCTCCAGATAGTTCCGGTTGGCCCAGTAAATGGAATCGAACGCCCTGTCGTCTTCGGTATCAACGTGAACGAGAATATCCTGAACATTATCCATGGCGCGGATCAATTCGCGCCGCACCTTTTCAGCGATATGATGGCCCTCGGTGACCGAGACTTCCGGGTCGACCAGAATATGAACGTCCATCAACACTTCACCGCCGATACGCCGCGTTCTTAAATTATGCGTTTGCACCACTCCGGGCATGCCATTGATCATCGTTTCGATGCGCCGGTTTTCCTCTTCGCTCAGGGCCGTGTCCATAAGATCGCTCAACCCCCTGAAGGCGATGTTGTACCCCACCTTCAGGATCATCACCGCCACCACGATGGCCGCGGCCGGGTCCATGATGGGATAGCCCGCCATCGCGCCCCCGATGCCGACCAGGGCGGCGATGGAGGAGAAGGCGTCCGAGCGGTGGTGCCAGGCGTTCGCGACGAGGGACGGACTTTTGATTGTTTCACCCGCCGTGCGGGTATAGCGAAACAGAATTTCTTTGACCGCGATGGAAATCACCGCCGCCGCCAACGCCGGCCAGGTCGGCGTGCGGAAGGTGTCCGTCGAAATGATTTCCCAGGACCCGTAGCCCAACCCCAGCCCCGCGACCATGATCACCGCCCCCACCAGGGTGGCGCCGAGGGTCTCAGCCCGCCCGTGGCCGTAAGGGTGATTTTCGTCCGCCGGGAGTTGGCCAATCTTGTGCGCGAACAGCACCACCCCGTCGGTCAGCAAATCCGACAGGGAATGAATCCCGTCGGCGACCATGGCGGTGCTGCGTCCGACGATGCCGGCGGCGATCTTGAGCGCCGCCAGAACCAGGTTGGCCACCGCGCCGACCACGATGACTTTGACCCCGGTATTTTTCTGAAGGGTGGTCGTCTGCATGAATTTATTTGAAGGTTCCGTTGCCGTTCAGCAGGGTTTTCACGATTTTGGCGTTGGCCGCCGGAAAGGTGTAGCGGTTCAAATCCTCGTACTTGACCCATTTCCACTGTTCGCACTGGGTGGCGCGGATGCGGCCCGACTGCCAGGGACACCAGAACACGTTCAGCGTCACCCGGAACTGCGTGTAGCTGTGCTTGAGGATCATCATTTTTTTTGCAATGGCGATGGGGATGCCCAACTCTTCTTGGATCTCCCGCTTGAGACATTCCTCTTCGGTTTCCTTCGATTGGCGCTTGCCGCCGGGAAACTCCCAGAGGCCGCCCATCAATCCGCCGTGCGGCCTCTGCTGGATGAAGACTTTTCCGTTGCGGGTGATGACCGCCGCGCTCACTTCAATTTTTTTGATACCGCGCCGGGCCTTGGGTTTCGGAAATTTTTCGACCTCGCCCCGCTTCCGGGCTTCGCACGGCTGTTGCAGGGGACACACCCGGCAGAGCGGTTTTTTCGGCAGGCAGACCGTCGCCCCCAGCTCCATCATCGCCTGGTTGAAATCGCCCGGCCTGTTGGAAGGGACCAGTTCCGCCGAGGTGTTCCACAACCGCTTCTCATAGGCGGATGGCACCCCGTTGGCTGAAATCGCGAACAGGCGCGACAGCACCCGCTTGACATTGCCGTCCAACACCGGCACCGGTTGGTCGAACGCGATGCTCAATATCGCTCCCGCCGTGTAGCGCCCAATGCCGGGCAGTTGAATGAGTGCGTCATATGTTTCCGGAACCCGGCCCTGATGTATCTTCACCACCCGTTGGGCCGCCTGGTGCAGGTTGCGGGCGCGCGAATAATAGCCGAGGCCCTCCCAGTGCTTGAGCACCGTTTCCTGCCGCGACCGCGCCAGTTTCTGGACGGTCGGGAAGGTTTTCATCCAGCGCCGGAAATAGGGAATGACGGTTTGCACCTGCGTCTGCTGGAGCATGATTTCGGACACCCAGATCGGATACGGGTCGCCGGTTTGCCGCCACGGCATGTCGCGTTGACCACGGTCGAACCAGCCGAGCAGGGCTTTTTGGATTTTCCGTTTTCCGGCGATTGTGGTCATGGCTGGGATAGGAGACCTTTGCATAAGTGATCCATATGGCAACTCGATATTCCCCCTTTTTGAAGGGGGTCAGGGGAATTTGAACCCCTTTTTTTGGAAGGAGGGGAGGAGTTTTTAAAGTTCGCCCCGCGCGGAGCGGCGGGTCAGACGCCGATGGCGTCCTTCCCCCAGATGATTTTATGGAGCTGGGTCTGCACCCGCACCGGCAGGTTGTCGTCCAGCACCCACGCGGCCAGCTCCTTGAGGCCGCGTGTGTCATACACCGGTGAAAAAAGCACCTGCGCCTTTTTGTGAATGTCCCGGCGCTGGAGCACGTCCCGGCTCCATTCGTAATCGGCACGGTCCGCCAGCACAAACTTCACCTCGTCGTGCGGGTGGAGGTGATCCAAGTTGTCCCACAGGTTTTTCGCGACCTCGCCGCTGCCGGGGCATTTGACGTCCAGAATTTTGATGACCCGCTCCGGGACTTTGGCGACGGAAACCCCGCCGCCGGTTTCCAGCAGGACTTCATAATTTTTGGCGAGCAGGGCGTCCATGAGGTCGTACACCTCCTCCTGCAGAAGCGGTTCGCCGCCGGTGATCTCCACCAGCGGGACGCCCAGAGGATCGATGGCGTCCATGATGTCTTTTACGGATTTGGGCTGGCCCTCGTAAAACGCGTATTCCGTATCGCACCAGGTGCACCGGAGGTTGCACCCGGTCAGGCGGATGAAAATACAAGGCCGCCCGGTATGGGAGGATTCGCCCTGGATGCTCTTGAAAATTTCGTTGACGGTCAACATGACCGAATTTTACACCAACCGCGCTCCGGGTTCACCCTCAAATATCCTTCACGGCAGGAGCTAACATAAATACAGGGCCACCGATAGGATATAAACCGGAACAGGGAACATGGAACAGGAAAAAAGAATGGCCAGCGGCGGTTCGCCGCAAATCGCCGGAATTAAGCCCCTTTGCCGCAATTCGGGTGGAACTGAAAGGAGAATTTATTTATGATGTGATGTTTTATTGCGATCATGCCCGCAAGGGGTCTCCTGATTCAAAAAGTGAGCAGAAATGAAACCGACCGTAGCCGTGACCCATATTTTCCCGCCGTTGGCGCTCGAAAAACTGAGAGGCCGCACCGAGGTGTTGTACAACGATTCGAAAAATTCCCTGACCGCCGGCCGACTCCGCGATTATGCCGGCAAAAGCCAGGCGATGGTCAGCTATCTGACCGATACCATCGACGCCGCCGTCCTCGACGCCGGCGGCGACCACCTGAAGATCGTCGCCAATTACGGCGCCGGTTTCAACAATATAGACGTCGCCCACGCCAAACAGAAAAACATCTGGGTGAGCAACACCCCCGGCGTCCTGCACGAAACCACCGCCGATCTCACCTGGGCAATGATGCTGGCCATCGCGCGGCGCATCGTCGAGTCGGACCGCTTCACCCGTAAGGACCGGTTTCACGGCTGGCAGGCCGACTTGTTTCTGGGCGGCGATGTGCACGGCCAAACCCTCGGGGTGATCGGGTGCGGCGAAATCGGCAAAGCCGTGGCTCGGCGGGCCCTCGGATTCAATATGCGCGTGCTCTATCACCAACACCACCGACTGCCGGAGGTGGAAGAAAAAACGCTCAACGCCCGCTTTGTTCCACTCGACGAGTTGTTGCAGGAATCCGATTTCGTCACCCTGCACGTGCCGTTGACCGGCGAAACGAAGCATATGATCGGGCGGGATCAGCTGGCAATGATGAAGCCGACGGCCTATCTCATCCACGCGGCGCGGGGCAAGGTGGTCGACGACCGGGCATTGGTGGAAGCGCTGAAAAATAATACGATCGCGGGAGCGGCGCTCGACGTGTTCGAAAATGAACCGGCTTTGACCGAAGGCATGACCGATCTGGACAACCTGATCATCCTCCCGCATATCGGCAGCGCTTCGGTAGCCACCCGCGATACCATGGCTCTGCTGGTGGTCGACAACGTGTTCGACGCGCTGGACGGCAAAACGCCCCGGACCCTCATCCCCGGCTGGTCGCATTAGGGACTACGGCTTGTTCTTTTGTTGACAGAATCCTTCCGCAATTTCCCACCCTACCTTTTGATTTGCCTTTGATTGGATTTTTTGATAATTTATTCGGAATTACGATAAATTTAATTGTCTCTGGTACTTTTCCGGCAATCCTTACTTTGAGGGGGTAATTATGGAATCGGATGCCATTATTTTTATTCCAGGAATCAAGGGGACCAAACTGGTAGAAACCAATAGAGCCACGCACGATACCATCTGGTCGGGGATACAATCCAATTTTGAAAGCATTGAAGACCTCGAATTGTCCTACCGGTTAAAGGATCAATATTATGATGAGCCGGTGAAATCCATTATTCAGGCGGGTGAGATAGAAACCCTGGCTTACGGCGAATTTTTAAGGGATCTTAAAACCGACAAACCGGTGTATATATTCAATTACGACTGGCGGC
>CAYPKH010000119.1:0-5871 GCA_964411245.1 uncultured Nitrospina sp. | reverse complement strand
CGGTCTGCCGCTTTTCTTCATACCAGGCGGTGGTCAGTGCCGGTTCGTGCAGGGCGAAGACGATCCACAGCCCCTTGCGCCGCGCGGCATCGGTCAAAGGTTTCAGCCAGGGAGCGGGGTCCTGCCATTCATACACGTCGAGCACCACAAACAGCGCCGTCTCCAGATGCATGACGCCTGCCCGTGTTCCGGGCTTGGGACCTTGCACGGCGGGCCTGTCGAACGGCGTGGCCATCGGTTTTATTTTCTTCCAGCAATCGGTTTCGCCGGGCAGGTCATTGTCTCCAGCCACAAAAATTTTGATGAGATAGGGCTCGACCAGTGTCTCTTTAATTTTTTTGATATAGCGGCCCGGGCAGGATGGGGAAATTCCCCACGGCAGGTACACGAAATCGCCCAGATGCAGAATGGCGTCCGCCTGTTCCTTGCGCATGGCGTTCTGCACCGCATCGAAACCGGGATGAAACGCCCGCTCGCCGATCCCCGTGTCACCCACCACCACCACCTTGATCGACTCCGCCTCGTGTGCGAAGAGAACCATGGGCAGGAAGAACAAACAACTGATAAAAAGAGTCAGGGATCGCATGGCGCTTCAAGACTCCAGGTTGCCGGGCAGGCCCGTGACAAATGCCTTGATTTCATCGCGCACCCGGCGGTAATACGGCAACGCCTCCTCCTCGGTCGCGGCGCCCTCCGCCAGTTTCGGTGGATCGTCGAAACCGACATGAATGACTTTCGTGTTGCCGGGAAAGACGGGACAAGTCTCGTCGGCGTGGCCGCACAGGGTGACCACGTAATCGAACGGCACGGACATCACTTCGTCGACGTGGCTGGACGTGTGTTTCGAAATATCCACCTCCGCCTCGGCCATGACCTTTATGGCGCGGGCGTTCATGCCGTGCGGGTCGATGCCCGCCGAATGCGGCTCGATGACATCGGCCTTCAGCGCCTCAGCCCAGCCCTCCGCCATCTGGCTCCGGCACGAATTTCCTGTACATAAAAACAATATTTTCAATTTATCGGCCATGACATGGAAAGTGTAGCATAAGCCTTCCGGCGGCGGTTCGCTGGTTGATTTTCGTATAATTTTCGCCTATGATAGGGCCATTATTTACTTATGGGGGGAGTGGGTCCAATGTACCTGACCAAACGCCAGAAGGAGATTTACCAGTACCTGAAGGAGCATATCCAGACGATGGGTTATGCGCCCAGCATCATGGAGATTTGCGCGAATTTCAACCTGTCGTCACCCGCTACGGTGCACAAGCATCTCACCCATATCGAGGAAAAGGGGCTCATCCGCCGCGAGCAGAACCTGAGCCGCGCCATCGAGCTGGTGGAGGAGACGGCGGCGGCCTTCCCGGAGTTCCAACTGCTGGGCCACATCATGGCGGGCAAACCGATCGAGGTGATCGCGGCGCGCGAGATGATATCGCTTCTCCCCGATCCGGCGGGCAAGGACATCTTCGTGCTGCAGGTCAAGGGCCAGTCGATGATCGACGACCACATCCAGGACGGCGACTACGTCATCGTCGAGCGGCGCGACCGGGCGGAAAACGGTGAGACCGTCGTCGCCCTGCTCGACAACGAATCCGCCACGCTCAAACGCTTTTACCGGGAGCAGGACCACATCCGCCTGCAACCGGCCAACGAAACCATGGACCCCATCATCGTGAAAGAAGGCGACTTCAAAATCCAGGGTGTGGTCATCGGCGTCCTCCGCAAGTTCTAGAAAACATGGAGAAGGGAGCACGGAAGACGGAACACGGAAAACAAGAAACTCCTCCCTTTACTAAGGAAACCTTTGCATAACCCTGTCACCCTGAGTCCTTCGACAGGCTCAGGACAGGCTCTGTCGAAGGGGGACAGGGTTTTCCTTGTTCCCTGTTCCGTTTTCCCTGTTCCATTGATTGATCTGTGGTTAATAGGTTTTTGTGATGCGATCGATTTTGCACATTGATATGGACGCGTTTTTTGTTTCGGTGGAACAGGTGCGCGATCCGTCGCTCCTGGGCAAGCCGGTGATCGTCGGTGGCGACCCCGACGGACGCGGTGTGGTGGCGGCGGCGTCCTATGAGGCGCGCAAATACGGCATCCATTCAGCACAGCCCATCGCCCGCGCCAAACGGCTGTGTCCCCACGCCGTCTTTCTGCGTGGATCGCATCATTTGTACAGCGAGTTCTCGGGACGCATCTTCGACATTCTCGACCGTTACTCGCCGCTGGTCGAGCCGATGTCCCTCGACGAGGCGTATATCGATTTGACCGGATGCGAACGCCTGCACGGTCCGATGACCGAAACGGCGGTGCGAATGCATGACGAAATCAAAAGCACGGTCGGCATCAACGCGTCGGTCGGCATGGCGGCCAACAAGCTGATGGCGAAGATCGCCTCGGACATGGCGAAACCCAACGGATTGTTGCGCATCCTGCCGGGCCATGAGGCGGCATTTCTGGCGCCGCTTCCCATCGGCCGCATTCCGGGGATCGGACCCAAAAGCGGCGAGCAGTTCAAGCGCATGGGCATTCACACCGTGCGGGATCTGGCGCAACTGCCGTTGGAACTTCTGGAGGAAGTGTACGGCGAGTGGGGAAGCCGCCTGTACCAGAAGGCGCGCGGCGTCTGCCGGTCGCCGGTATTGAAGCGCGACGATACCCGCTCCATCAGCCGGGAGACGACGCTGGAAGAGGACTCCACCGACCCGGCGTTTCTGAAATCGACGCTCAGTTATCTGGTGGAGAAGGCGGCGTCGCAACTGCGCGAGGAGGGACTCCGCGCCCGCTGCGTGTCGCTGAAGTTGCGTTACTCGGATTTCAAGACGGTGACGCGTTCCCACACGCTGAGCGATGCCGCTTGCGAAGACCACGTTATCTTTGATACGGTGGTGGGCCTGTTCCGCAAACTGTTCACGCGCCGGACGCGCGTGCGGCTGATCGGCGTGGCATTGTCGTCACTGACCGCCGGCGCGCCGCCGCAGATGGAGCTGTTCGAGAACCTGGACACGAAGCAGTGGCAGAAACTGTACCGGGGCATCGACTGCATCCGCGACAAATACGGCTTCCGCGCTATTTTAAGAGGATCGAGCTTTTTGAATTAACCATGGATATTGAAAAAATACGCAAAGAGTTTCCGGTGACGGAGCACCGGCTGTTCATGGATCATGCAAAGGTGGCGCCCCTGCCGCGTGCGGTGCAGGCGGCCATCACCGCCTTTGCCACTGAAGCGTGCGAGCAGGGCACCGCGCATTACAGCGAATGGCTGAAGGAGGCGGAGGGGGTGCGCGCCCGCTTCGCCGGGCTCATCAACGCCGAGCCGGGAGAAGTGGCGTTCGTCAAAAACACCTCGGAAGGGCTGTCCATCGTCGCCAACGGCATCGACTGGCAGGAAGGCGACAACGTGGTGATCCCGGACATCGAGTTTCCCGCCAACGTCTATCCGTGGATGAACCTGAAGCGCCGGGGCGTCGAAGTGCGCTTCGTGAAGGCGGTGCGGGGCCGCGTGCCGTTCGAGCAGATCACCGCGCAGGTGACCGGAAGGACGCGCGTCGTTTCCATCAGTTCGGTCGAATTCAACAGCGGTTTCCGCAACGACCTGAAACGCATCGGCGCATTTTGTAAAGAGAAAAACATTTACTTCTGTGTCGATGCCATTCAGTCGCTGGGCGTGATTCCCGTGGACGTGAAGGCGAACCACATCGATTTTCTGGCGGCGGACGGGCACAAGTGGATGCTCAGCGTCGAAGGGTTGGGCGGGTTCTACATTTCGAAAAAGGTGCTGGAGGATATCCATCCCGTCCAGGTGGGATGGGACAGCGTCATCAATTCGAATGATTACGGCAATTATGATTTCACGCTGAAGCCTGACGCCACGCGCTTTGAGGAAGGGTCGTTTAACATTCTCAGCATTTACGCTTTAGGCGCGGCGCTGGCTCTGCTGGAAGAGGCAGGGATTGATCATATCGAACAGCGCGTTCTGCATCTCGGCGATCATATTATCGATCACCTGCATAAGCGGAAGTTGAAAATCCTCAGTTCCACCGAGCCGGGCGAACGCTCCGGCAGTGTCTGTTTCGCGGGGGATATGGATTATGGGAAACTCGCCCCGTTTTTAAGGGAGCGCAAGGTCATCGTGTCCGTGCGCGATCATTTTGTGCGCCTGTCCCCGCACTTCTACAATACGGAGGAAGAAATCGACCGCTTCTTCTCCTACCTCGACGAGTTTATGAAATCCTAGGCGGGCGGGACCCATTTCGTTGAAGGATGGGCTCACCCGACCCCTGTGGCTCTCACTTGCCAATTAAGCTTGCATTCAGTTAACATTAAAGATTGGGAAGGTTTTTCCAGCCGGTTGTTATCCGGGCGAAAACGGAGTCTTCTTCGGGGGGCGGCCTGCGGGCTTAAAATTGAAAAAGGGTGAACGTATTGTTAGAATGCACCCGTTATCGGATCCGCCCGTTGCGTTGTTTTACAAGATCATGAATTGGCTCGGGGAGGTCAAGATACCTGAAAACTTTTTGACGGTGCGGCTCATGACGCGAAAGTTCACCCAAAACCTGATCCAATATCAGGAACGTGAAATGGAGTTCGGTGTACTGACCGAGCTGGTCGGGTTCCGGAAAAAAAGTGTGGTGGTCCATAAATTGTCCACCAGCCCGACCAATTATTCCCTGCCGAAAAAATTCAACCTTATGGTGAATGCGATTACGTCCTCGACCAACCGGCCTTTGTGGGTTATTTTTTACCTCGGTCTGGGGATCACCCTGGCTTCCTCCGCCTATATTGTTTGGCTGTTCATCAACCGGTTTGTCTACGGAATGGAGGTGGTGGAAGGCTGGACCTCGATCATGGTTTCGATTTTCCTGATCGGCGGATTGAATATTTTTGTGCTGGGTATCATCGGTATTTATTTATCAAAAGTATTTATTGAAACCAAACAACGCCCTTACAACATCATTCGGCAGATTTATGGCAAAAAGGACCGCTGACTTTCCTTGGGTCGCGGTTCGGACTGGCGGTTCTCGAGCACAACCTTTAACCGCAACGAGGTCGGGCATGCACTATGTTTATATTTTGATAACTATTGTATTAACAGTCTACGGGCAACTGGTGGTGAAATGGCAGGTCAGCCTGGCCGGGGCTTTTCCCGCGGCCAACGGGGAAATAGTTATATTCCTGGCGAAACTGCTGATCAATCCCTGGGTGATGAGCGGAATGGCCGCCGCACTTTTGGCAGGTGTGGCTTATATGGCCGCCTTGACCCAGCTTGAATTGTCCCAGGCTTACCCTTTATGGGGCTCTCCTTTGTCCTGATTCTCATTCTGAGCGCCGTTTATTTTCAGGAACCCATTACGTGGGTAAAAGTTATAGGCATTTCCTTGATTGTGGGGGGGATTGCTCTGGGTAGCCAGGGATGAGGATGTCACTACATTGCTGCCAAGGTCCCCTGACTGAAAACCGGGAAGACTTCCTGCCTAGTGTAGAAAAAAGAAGAAGGCCATGAACAAAGAAAGCAAGATTCCATACAACCTGCCATTCATCGTCGGCAAGGAGTTGGAGTATATCTCGCAAGCGGTGATGGAACATCGCCATATTTCCGGAAACGGACCGTTTACCAAAAAGTGCCAAGCCTGGCTGGAACACAGCCTCGGTTGTACCATGGCCTTGTTAACTCACTCCTGCACCGCCGCGTTGGAAATGGCCGCAATTCTTGCCGATATTCAGCCGGGCGACGAAGTAATCATGCCGTCCTACACCTATGTCTCCACCGCCAATGCCTTTGTTCTGCGGGGCGGAGTGCCGGTATTTATCGATATTCGTCCCGATACCCTGAACCTGGACGAATCCCGGATCGGGGCCGCCCTGACCTCCAAA
>CAYPKH010000118.1:0-5886 GCA_964411245.1 uncultured Nitrospina sp. | reverse complement strand
CCACATCATCGGGCGCAATCCAAACTTTCACAAGCTGGGTCCAGCGTCACGCTGGCTGAATTTTCGCTGGCGGACCGGCTGAAGGCCTGCTCGGATGATGTCATCATCCTCTCGCCGGACCGGCCTCTGCTCGACACCATCGCCCGCGCCCGGGGCGGCGGGAATCTCTACGCCGAGCTGACCGCGCACGACAACCGGTGGAGTGCCTCCACACGCAAAGGGCTAATACCGAATCCTGCAACCCACATCATCGGGCGCAATCCAAACTCTCACAAGCTGGGTCCAGCGTCACGCTGGCGGGACTGGCGTCTGCTCGCCTTCGCCCAAAAACGCGGCCTGCCGGTGGTCGCGACCAACCGGGTGTTTTTCATCCGGCCGGAAGACTGGCAGGTGCACCGCCTGCTCTCGGCCATCCGCACCAACACCACCGTTCACACCCTGCCGCCGGGCGCGGTGGCCTCGCCGGACGCCTGGCTGAAACCGCCCGCCGAAATGGCGCGCCTGTTTGATGATATTCCCGAAGCGGTCCACAATACTCTCCGCATCGCCGAGCGATGCGACGTCTCGCTGGAGCTGGGGCGGGCCAAACTGCCGCCCTTCGATCTGCCGGCGGGCGAAACCGCCGCCTCTCTCCTGCGGCGGCTGTCTCATGAAGGCATGCGCCGGCTGTATTCCGGCACCGTACGGGACGCCGCGCGGGTCCGCCTGGAAAACGAGCTGGCAGTGATCCACCGGCTGAAGCTGGAGCCGTATTTTCTGATCGTGTGGGACATCGTGCGCGAGGCGGCGGTACGCGGTATTCCCACGGTGGGGCGGGGTTCCGCCGCCAACAGCCTGGTCTGCCGTACCCTCAATATCACCGAGGTCGATCCCATTCGCTACAACCTGTACTTCGAGCGCTTCCTCAGCCTGGAGCGGTCGGACTACCCGGACATCGACATCGACTTCCCCTGGAACCGACGCGACGAAATGCTGGATTACGTGTTCGACACCTACGGCCACGAGCATGTGGCGCTGATCTCCACCCACGTGCATTTCCGGAGCCGCTCGCTGATCCGCGAGGTGGGCAAGGCGTTGGGCGTGCCGGTGCCGGAGATCGACGCGTTCACCCGAACCCTGCCGCACTTCTCCAGCATGGCGGAACTGGAAACGGTGCGGGAGACCGTGCCGGAATGCCGCGATTTGCCGGTGGAGTTCCTCCACACGAAACTTGCTGATACTTTGCCCTGCAATCAGAATCATCGAGCGCAATCCAAACTCCCACATGTGGGCTCCGGCGCCACGCCGGTGGAGGACGAACCGTATCGCACGATCCTCGAGCTGAGCCGCCGCATCGAGGGATTCCCGCGCCATCTGTCCATCCACTGCGGCGGCATCGTCATCAGCCCGTTGCCGATCACCGACTTCATCCCCTTACAGAAGACACCGAAGGGATTCGCCGTGACGCAATACGACATGTACCCGGTGGAGGACATGGGCCTGCTCAAGATCGACCTCCTGGCGCAGAAGGGCCTGGCGGTGCTGTCGGACACAGTCAAGGACGTGCAGGCGAACTATGGTGTGAGGGTCGATTTTGATCGCGATGATCCGGTCATGGATCCCAAAACCCGCGCGCTGGTGAAAGAGGGACGCACTATCGGCTGTTTCTATATCGAGTCGCCGGGCATGCGCAACCTGCTCCAGAAGCTGGGCGTGGAGACGTTCGAGATGCTGACGGCGGCGAGCTCCATCATCCGGCCCGGCGTCTCCGACAGCGGCATGATGAAGGCGTTCATCGACCGCCACAACGGCAGGGAAGCCGTCCGCTATCTGCATCCGAAACTGGAGCCGATTCTGAACGAGACCTTCGGCGTCATGATCTACCAGGAAGACGTGATCAAGGTCGCCCACGCCATCGCCGGTATGTCGCTGGGCGAGGCCGAGGGACTGCGCAAGTGCATGAGCAAGAAACGCGACTGGGAGGCGATGGAAAACTACCGGGACCGGTTCGTCACCGGCGCGCTGGCAAACGGCGTCACGCCGGACATCGCGCAGGAACTGTGGCGGCAGATGGAGAGCTTCGCGGGCTACGCCTTCTGCAAGGCGCACAGCGCCTCGTTCGCGCTGGTCTCGTACCAGACCGCCTGGCTGAAGGCGCATTATCCGGCAGAGTTCATGGCGGCGGTGCTGTCGAATCAGGGCGGGTTTTACGACACCTGCGCCTACGTCGAGGAAGCGCGGCGGCTGGGCCTCACCCTCCTGCTACCCGACATCAATGAAAGCGAATATCGGTTTATTGCGTCGACAACACCTGGTCCTGTCACCCTTCGACAGGCTCAGGGTGACATCGTTGCACACCGATCCCATCCGCAAAAACGTAGCCGGGTGCGGGTGGGGTTGATGCAGGTGAAACATCTGAGTGGAAAGGCCATCGACTCCATCCTCGAGAACCGGAGGAACGGGACTTATACGTCGCTGGAAGATTTTCTATCGCGGGTGGACATCGGCGAAAGCGAGGCGGAATCGCTCATCCGTTGCGGTGCGATGGATATGTTCGCCAGCCCACGCCCGCAACTGCTGTGGCAGTTGAAATTATTCAAGAAAACGTCCATCGGTCGAAATGACGGGTTATTCGCACCATCCCACGTAGAAAGTATTTCTTCCAGGCGTTGCCTGGCCAGCGTCACGCGGGAGTACAGCCAGCAGGAAAAACTGTGGGCGGAACTGGAGTGTCTGGACCTGACGGTGTCGGAGCATCTGCTGGCGCTGTACGGCGTGGAGGTTGCGGGAAGCGAGCTCACGGTATCCGAAGCCGGATTGGGAACGCGTCACACCTGGCCGCGTTCGGTGATGCCCATCATCGCGGCGCGGGATCTGTCCCGGCACGCCGGACGGCTGGTGACGCTGGTCGGCTGGATGATCACCGCCAAACGCACGCGCACGGTGAAGCGGGAGCTGATGAAGTTCATGACGCTGGAGGACCCGACGGCGTGTTTCGAGGTGACGCTGTTTCCGAAGATTTACCGTCAGTTCGGTGTGCTCATCCACGACCGGGGACCGTACATCGTGCGCGGCCGGGTGGAACGGGACGGAAAATGCTGTACCCTCACCGCCCTGTGGCTCGGCAGGGTGTAAGACTGGAAGTCCGCATGAAAACCTTATATGATAGCGGTATACATGTTTCATGTCCTGCTCCAGGCAACTATGAGTGAATTCGCACCTTCTTTTCAAATCAATTCGAAAGATTTTGAGCCGGCGTATATGGAGCTGTTCCGGACGGGGGAGTTGTACCGTCGGTCGCGGGAGGGTCTTAAGCACCTGAAGAGTTGTAAGGTGTGCCCGCGCGATTGCGAGGTGGACCGCCTCAACGACGAATGGGCCTTGTGCAAGACCGGGCGCTATGCCTGGGTGTCGAGCCACTTCCCGCACTTCGGCGAGGAGGACTGCCTGCGCGGCTGGAACGGAAGCGGCACCATCTTTTTCTCGATGTGTAATCTGAAGTGCGTGTTCTGTCAGAATTACGATATCAGCCAGCACCGCGACGGAGTGGAGGCACGGCCGGGGACGCTGGCGCAGATGATGCTCGAGTTGCAGGAGCGGGGCTGCCACAACATCAATTTCGTGACGCCGGAACATGTGGTGCCGCAGATTCTGGAGGCTTTGCCCCTCGCGGTGCAGATGGGTCTCAGACTGCCGCTGGTGTACAACACCGGCGCGTACGATTCGCTGGAGAGCCTCCGGTTGATGGATGGCGTGGTGGACATCTACATGCCGGATTTCAAGTACTGGGACGAGGAGTTGTCGGCGAAATACCTGAAGGCTAAAAAATATCCACATGCCGCGCGGGCGGTTGTCAAGGAAATGCAGCGGCAGGTGGGCGATCTGGTATTCGACGAAAACGGCTTGGCGAAACGCGGGGTGCTGGTGCGCCATCTGGTGATGCCGGATAATATGGAGGATGCGCGCCGGATCATGCGGTTTCTCGCGCAGGAGGTGTCGCCGCACACCTATATCAACATCATGGACCAGTACCGCCCGGCGGGGAAGGTTACCGCCAACCGCTACCGGGAAATTAACCGGCGGACCACTGAAACCGAACAGCAGGAAACGATTCGCACGGCCCGGAAGGAAGGACTCTACCGGTTCGACACGCGCAACCCGACGGCGCATCTGGCGTTCGTTCGGCCTTGAGACCGGCAGACGTTGTTACGGGTCCGGTTGATCCTGCCGGCCTTTCAAAAATCCACCCCACGTGCATCGAAAGCTTCCCGCGCATCCAAAAAACCCCTTAAACTGCTTGCCTTTAGCGGCAGAGACGACTAGCATGAAAGAGTTTTCAACGGTCTGGAAAATTAACCGCTGACCCCATCAAGGACAGGAACATTTATGGGCAAGAAAAAAATCAAAAATCCCTGGGATCAATGTAAAAATTGCCTGCCGGCGAAATGTTGCACCTATTTTTCCGTTGAAATTGACGAACCCGAAACCCGCAAGGATTACGAAGCCATGTTGTGGCAGATCGCGCACAAGAGCGTCTCCATTTATATTTACCGGAAAGCCTGGTACCTCATGGTGGATACGGTGTGCGGGTTTCTCACTCCGGATAACAAATGCGGCATCTATGAAACCCGACCCTATATTTGCCGGGAACACAGCATCGACTCCTGCGAATACACCGGAGACGACTACGGGTTTACGGAGCATTTCAAATCGTACGATGATCTGATGGTGTGGATCAAGGATAATACCAATTTGCGGTTTAAGGACCGCCCCAACCGGGACGTGCCCGCCCAGAGCACCGTCCGTCCTCTCAAGGCGGCTACCGCCTGAGACCCATCTTGCTCAGGCTGACGCAACCCACGGTTTCCCCTTCCAAATAAAAAACCCCAACCGAGAGGATAGGTTCTCAGTTGGGGTTGATGAACAATACAATTTGTTATTTTTTGTCGTCGGACTTTTTCTTTTTCGGTGCGGCTTTTTTGTGGGCGGCTTTCGCCGGCTTTTTGGCGGCCGCTTTTTTGGTTTCCGTTATTTTCTTATCTTCTTTTTTGGCTTCGACGGGTTTCTTTTTGGTTTCGGTTTTCTTGGCTTCTTTCTTTTCTTTTTCCGGTTTGGCTTTTGCTTTTTTATCGACTTTTTTGGCGGTGTCCTTTTTAGGAGCGGCTTTTTTCGCGGCCTTCTCCTTACGCGCCGGGGCTTCGCCTTCCCGGTCTACCAGCTCGATGAACGCCATGGGGGCGTCGTCTCCCAGACGGTTGCCGATTTTGATGATACGCGTATAGCCGCCGTTGCGCTGGGCGTACCGTTCGGACAGCGGGCCGAACAATTTGAGAAACACATCCTTTTCGGTGACCACCTTGCGCGCCAGACGTTTTGCATGCAGGGTTCCCTTTTTTCCGAGGGTGATGGTTTTTTCCACGTGGCTCCGCAACTCCTTGGCTTTAGCGAGGGTGGTGCGGATCCGTTCCCTTCGGATCAGGGCGGTGACCATGTTCCGGAACAGCGCTTTGCGATGCGCCGTGGTGCGGCCCAGTTTTCGGCCTGATTTCAAATGTCGCATGAGTTTTCCTGCTATTCTTCCTGATTCGATGCGCTAGATGTTGAGGTCGGCGGCATCGGTTTCCATTTCTTTTCTCTTGCGTGCGGCGGCGATCTGTTTGAGATCGTCCTCTTCGAGCTTCATTCCCAGGTGCAATCCCATTTCTTCGAGAATTTCTTTGATCTCGTTCAGGGACTTGCGTCCGAAGTTCCGGGTTTTCAGCATTTCGCCGTCGCCTTTCTGCACGAGCTCGGAAATGGTCTGGATATTGGCGTTCTTGAGGCAGTTGTAGGAACGCACCGACAGTTCCAGCTCTTCCACGCTTTTGGCCAGGTTGGTGATCATTTTGAGTTTCTTCTCGTCCACCT
>CAYPKH010000117.1:0-5887 GCA_964411245.1 uncultured Nitrospina sp. | reverse complement strand
GGTTCAGATCCAGGTGGACGAGAAAACCGTGCATGCCGTCGATGAAGTCGGCGCCATGGTGAACCGCGAGATGGAAGATATCATCTCCGAGGTGGAGGAATTCGTTTTCAAAAACAAACTCTCCGGCGAGGTCCGCGTTTCTTCCGACCCGCGCGGGGCGGTGATCACGATCTCCGATGTGGTGTTGTTTCCTCCCGGATCGGCGGAAATGACCTCCCAGGGCCGTAAAACCCTGCGCCAGGTGTTCGACGTGTTGAAACAGTTCCACTACAACGTCAAGATCGAAGGCCATACCGACAACACCCCCATTCATACCCTGAGATATCCCTCCAATTGGGAGCTGTCCGCTTTCCGCGCCTCGGAAGTGGCTCACATGATGATCGACGACGGGTTTCCGCCGGAGCGGCTGTCAGTCGAAGGATTTGCCGAATTCCGGCCGAAGGTCCCCAACACCAGTGCGGAAAACCGGGCCATCAACCGCCGCATCGAGGTGGTCTATCAGCGCGGCAGTATCCGCCAACGCATGGTCAAAATATTGAACCGGAAATGATCCCTCCTGCCGGGGTCTGTGCTGGAACCTTTTTCAAGTCAATGCCTTGCGCTTTGACAACCCCTGCCATCTCTGGTAATTTAGAGCCATCCCTTTGAATTTTGCGGTACTAACGGTCTGTGGGCCGGGGTTCCGGGTAATGGTACAATCTTGAAACAGGAACAGCAGGAACAGTGGATGCGGCGGGCTTTGGAGTTGGCCGGAAAAGCGGCGGGCCGAACCTCGCCCAACCCCATGGTCGGGGCCGTCATCGTCAAAAACGGCCGGGTGATCGCCGAGGGCTACCATAAAAAAGCCGGGCGTCCTCACGGCGAGATCGAGGCCCTCAGAAAAGCCGGGAAGAGAGCCAGGGGGGCACAGATGTTCGTGAATCTGGAGCCCTGTTGCCACCAGGGCCGAACCCCGCCCTGCACCGATGCCATGATCGAAAGCGGGCTCAAGGAAGTCTACCTCGGCATGCGCGATCCCAACCCGCTGGTGGCGGGTAAGGGAATTCGCCGGCTGAAACAGGCCGGGATCGCGGTTCACAACGGCGTATTGACCCCGCAATGCCGGCAGCTCAATGAGGCGTTCGCCAAATACATCCAAACGGGAACCCCGTGGGTGATCCTGAAATCCGCCCTGTCGCTGGACGGCAAAATCGCCACCGCCACCGGGCAGTCGCAATGGATCACCGGCCCCGAGGCGAGAGAACGGGTCCACCGGATGCGAGACCGGGTAGATGCCATTCTGGTGGGTCCGGGGACGGTGCTCAAGGATAACCCGCGGCTGACCACGCGGTTGAAAAAGGGCGTGGGCCACAATCCGGCCCGTGTTATTCTGGATTGCAGGGGGGAAATTCCCCTGAGCGCGCGGGTGTTGAAACGCGCCACCCGGGAAAAGGTGGTGTATGTCACTTCTCCCCAGGCTTCGGCGGCCCGGCTCAACCGGCTCCGCAAAACCGGGGTTGATATTAAGATATTACCTAATCAAAATGGTCATATATCTTTGAAAAAATTGATTAAAATTTTAGGACAAATGGGGGTGGCCTCCCTTTTGATTGAAGGCGGGAGCGGGCTCAACGCCAGTGCCCTGAAAGCGGGAATCGTGGATAAGGTAGTCCTGTTTCTGGCACCGCTGATCATCGGGGGTGATACGGCACCCAGCGTGGTCGGTGGAGCGGGCATACACAGCCTGAAGCAGGCGCTGAATCTTAAAAACCTCACGGTTACCCCCGTGGGTGCCGATTGGATGGTTGAGGGATATCTGTAGTCATGTTCACCGGAATCATAGAAGCGGTCGGAACGGTCGGGTCCCTGATCCGCAAGGACGACCAGGCCCGGATGCGTGTGGACACGAATCCGCAATTTACCGGGTTTGAGATGGGCGAGAGCATTGCCGTCAACGGCGTTTGCCTGACCGTGGTGGACCGGGGCGAGCACTGGTTCGCGGTCGATATGACCACCGAAACGCTGAGCCGGACCAGCTTTAAACAGGTGAAAGAAGGGTCGCGCATGAATCTGGAACGCGCCCTCACGCCTTCCAAGAAAATGAGCGGGCATTTCGTGACGGGCCACATCGATAACGTGGCTTCGGTGGTGAGCATGGAAGAAAAACCTGGAGAGGTATTGTTCCGGTTCGAGCATCCCCCGGAGTTGGCGCCGTATCTGATTGAAAAGGGGTCCGCCGCAGTGGACGGCATCAGCCTGACGGTGTTCGATTGCCGGGACCGCCGTTTCACGGTGTCGATCATCCCGTTCACGCTGGAACACACCAACCTGAAGGACCGGAAAACCGGGGATATTGTCAATATCGAGTGTGATATGATTGGAAAATACGTGGTTCGCGCGTGTGAAACGCTGTTCAAGGACTCTGAAAAAAGCGGCACGATTTCCATGGAATTTTTAAAACAGCAGGGTTTTGTATGACCAAGAGCCATCCGAAGACATTCAGTACGATCGATGAGGCTATCGAGGACGTCAAGCAGGGCAAGATGATCGTTATCGTGGACGACGAGGACCGCGAAAACGAAGGCGACCTGATGATCGCCGCGGAGCTGTGTACGGCCGAGGCGATCAACTTCATGGCGAAATACGGACGCGGGCTAATTTGCATGACGCTGACCGAACAGCGAACCGCGCAGTTGGGTTTGCCGATGATGGTTCCGGAAAACCAGGCGCAGTTCGGCACGCCCTTTACCGTTTCGGTCGACGCGAAACACGGCATAACCACCGGCATTTCCGCCGCCGACCGGGCGAAAACCATTGCCGTGGCCATGGACCCGGAATCGACGCAGTACGATCTGGTGATGCCGGGACACATCTTTCCCCTGCGCGCGCGGGATGGCGGCGTGCTGGTTCGCGCCGGACAAACCGAGGGCTCCGTCGATATGGCGCGCCTGGCAGGTCTGAAACCGGCAGGCGTGATCTGCGAGGTCATGAACGACGACGGCACTATGGCGCGGGTTCCCCAACTGTCCAAATTCGTCAAAAAACACAAAATTAAGATGATCACCATCAAGGATCTGATGGAGTACCGCTTAAACAGCGAAACCCTCGTGGAAGAAGTGGCGGCCACCAACTTGCCGACCGACTTCGGCGAGTTCAAGGCGGTCGCGTTTCGCAACAAGTTGATCGATCAGGTCCATATTACCCTGGTCAAGGGAGAACTGAAACCGGAAGAGCCGACCCTCGTGAGGGTGCATTCCCAATGTCTGACCGGAGACGTGTTCGGGTCCCACCGTTGCGACTGCGGCGAACAATTGGCGCAGGCGTTGAACATGATCGAACGGGAGGGGAAAGGGGTTCTGCTCTATTTGTACCAGGAGGGACGCGGCATCGGTATTCTCAACAAATTGAAAGCCTATGCGCTTCAGGATGAAGGCCACGACACGGTTCAGGCCAACGAGGAGCTGGGCTTCAAGCCCGACCTTCGGGATTACGGCATCGGCGCGCAGATTCTACGCGCCCTCGGGTTGGGGAAAATCAGAATCATGAGCAACAATCCCCGGAAAATCGTCGGCCTCGAAGCCTACGGCCTGGAGATGGTGGAACGGGTGCCCATCGAAGTGCGACCGAAAAAACACAATATCAAATACCTCAAAACCAAGCAGGATAAGATGGGGCACCTGATTAAAAACGTTTTCTGAATGGGACGGACTATTGCCGAAATCGGTTGAAGGGGATTTGAACGGAGCGGGCCACAAAGTGGGCATCGTGGTGAGCCGGTTCAACGATTTCATCACCGGCCGGCTGGTGGACGGCGCGGTGGACTGCCTTCTGCGCCACGGGGTGAAGGACCCGGACATCGAAGTGGTGAAGGTGCCGGGCGCGTTTGAAATTCCCATGGCGGCCAAACGGATGATCGGCAAAAAAAAATACCACGCGGTGCTCTGTCTGGGCGCGGTGATACGCGGCGCCACCCCGCACTTCGAATATGTCGCCGGTGAAGCGGCGAAAGGCATCGGTGCTCTGGCCCTGGAGGCGCCGATTCCGGTACTGTTCGGGGTGCTGACCACCGACAACCTGGAGCAGGCCATCGAGCGCGCCGGTGCCAAATCCGGCAACAAGGGCTGGGAGACGGCCCTCGCGGCCATCGAAATGATCAACCTGTACAAGCAACTTTGACGCGGACATCCCTATGGGCAAACGGCGGCTATCCAGAGAATTGGTGATCCAGTTTCTTTATCTCATCGAGATGAACGAAGGCAAGATTCCGGATCAATTGAAACTGTTCTGGGAAAACCACTCTGCCGCAGAGGATGTGCAATCGTTCTCCGAAGACATTTTGCAGGATATTTTTGATCATAAAGAGGCAATTGACGCGCGCCTCGAAAAATACAGCGACAACTGGACCCTCTCTCGAATGGCGGTGATCGACCGCAATCTGCTCCGCATGGCGGCCTCGGAGATTCTGTACAGCAAAACCGTGCCGCCCAAGGTGGCTATTGATGAAGCGGTGGAAATCGCCAAACGGTTCGGCAGTGAGGATTCGCCCAATTTCATCAACGGCATCCTTGACCGCATCCTGAAGGAAATGAATCCCGATATCCCGCAAGCCAGCCTGAATGAATGAGGCTTCAACCGACGGTTCCCCCATGGTGTATCTCATTATTTCCGATTTGCACAGCAACCTGGAATCCCTGCAGAAGTTCATCGCGATCAGCAAAACCATTCCGCACGACCAGACAGTGTGCCTGGGCGATATCGTCGGATACAATGCCGACCCCAACGAGGTCGTGGACTGGGTGCGCGATAACGTGGATGTGGTGCTGGCGGGCAATCACGATTACGCGGTGGTGGGGAAGACGGACACCTCGTATTTCAATCCGTACGCGTATGAAGCCTGCATGTGGACGCGGGAGGCGCTGACCGAAGACCATATCGAATACCTCGGTTCCCTGCCCAACCAAAGGGAGCAAAACGGGATTTTATGGGTGCACTCCTCTCCCTTCGAGCCGAACGAATGGCATTACGTCAACAACAAGTACGACGGCGAGGAAAATTTTCCGCATTTCAAGGCCCAATGGTGTTTTCTGGGACACTCCCATAAACCGGTGGTGCTGGAACAACATCCCGGCGGGGCGGTGGAGGCGGTGTACGGCGGGGCGGTGCATCATTGGGACTACACTCTGAAGCCGGATTGCCGCTACATCATCAATGTGGGCAGTCTGGGACAACCCCGCGACGGGATCCCGGCTCCCTGCTTCGTGGTGTTTGATTCCGACAAAGGCTCGGTGGAGTTCCGAAGGTTTGAATACGATCTCAAAAGCACTCAGGAAAAAATCCTGGCCAACCATCTTCCTCCATTTCTGGCCGAACGCCTGAGCGCCGGATTTTAACTCCCCCTTTTTCAGCATCTTGACGGCCTCCTTCAAAAATGATATAGTCAAAACCTTAATAAAATTAATTAGTTAAGTAAATTTTTCTGGCGTTCTTTACGGATTTTTGAAAGCTAAATGGTTTTGAAACAGATGCATTTAATCAACCATGGAACCATGAGCTCCTTCACGCACAACCGGTCCCCGGCAAAACGGTGGGGTGGGATGGTTCTCGCCCTGTGTCTGGCGCTGGCGTTCACCGGGGGTACGGCCTGGGCGAAATTGAGCTCGTCCGAGTCCTCCAAAAAGTTGTATGCCCAGGCCCAAAAGGAATATCAAAATCTTCTTTATTCCAAGACCAAAAACCAATACCGCCAAAACTGGGAACGGGCCATCACCCGGTTTCAGTCGGTTCTGAAGCAATTTCCCAAAACCTGGGAAGGTTATAAATCGGTTTTTACCCTGGGCCGCCTGTACCAGAAGTTGGGAAAAATCAGCGGCCGCGCCGGGGATATCGATCAGGCCCTGGCCTATTTTCA
>CAYPKH010000116.1:0-5946 GCA_964411245.1 uncultured Nitrospina sp. | reverse complement strand
GGTTTGCCGGTGACACAGCCGAGGCCGTTGATGTCGTCCGGACGGTGTTCCATGTAGGTGTCAACGATCCACGCCATCTCGCGCGGACCGGTCCCCATGTCCGGCGCGGGAACGCTGGTGGCGGGATTGATGTAATCCTTTTTGATCAGCTCGAAAGCGAAGCGGCGGGTGATGCGCTCCATGACGGCGGCGTCGTATTGTTTGGGATCGACCACCACCCCGCCCTTGGACCCGCCGAAGGGGACGTCGACCAGCGCACACTTGTAGGACATCAGCGCCGCCAGCGCTTCGATTTCGTCCTGAGTGACCAGGGGGGAGTAACGGATGCCGCCCTTGGTGGGGAGTTTGTGTTCGCTGTGCACGGCGCGCCAGCCGATGAAGCTTTCGACCTTGCCATTTATTTTAACGGGGAAGCGGACCTGGTAAACGCTGTAAACGCCTTTCAGGTAATACGCCAGCCCTTCCGGAATTTCGAGAGTGGCGGCGGCGATATCAAAAACGAGATTGACGTTTTCGCGAAAACCTTTTTCCTGATAGACGGTCGTTCCCATAAACCACTCCGAGCAATAAGCGTCTCTGTTGCAAGCCCTATACCTCTATGCTAAACCTAAATTGAGTAGAGGGGGTAGTCATAAATTCAGGGGGTTAGCCTGGATTTTATCACTCTTTTTTGAGGGAGGATCACTGGATTTTACCTGCTTTTCTCTATATGAGCGGAGTCCCTCCACGGGCAACGGGCAACATTTACCGGACTAAAATGAATTGGGGAGCCAAACACACTGTTTCACTGTTATTATCGGATGAATTTCCGAAAGGGTGACGCATGAAGCAGGCAACGCGCGAGATATCGGTCAAAACCCGGGGGCGGGGGCTGGTCAACATCAATGATGAGATCGTCTCCTGGGTGCGCAGCCAGGGAATGACCACCGGACTGCTCACCGTGTTCATCCGGCACACCTCGGCCTCATTGGTGATTCAGGAAAACGCCGATCCGGACGTGCTGAGCGATTTGAACGCGTTTCTGGACCGGATGGTGCCGGACGGCGACCCGCAATACCGGCATTCCGCGGAAGGCGATGACGACATGCCCGCCCATATCCGCTCGGCCCTCACCCAGACGCAGGTCTCGATTCCCCTGGTGGGCGGGCGGCTCGCCCTCGGCACTTGGCAGGATGTTTACCTGTTCGAGCACCGGCGGGCCCCCCACCGAAGACAGGTGGTCCTTCACCTGTCGGGAGAGTAGCAAGAATTATGGTTCCGCCCCCTTACCCAACCCTCTCCCCAAAGGGGAGAGGGAATATTAGTCAGCGTCACGCTGGCTTTACAAACACCCATCCCACTCTTAATATAAAAGAGTTACACAATTTGAATGGGGAGTTGAAATGCCGCGTCCGGGGATCGATAAATACAGGGATATCTACCAGCCGGAAGACATCCCTTCGTCCAAACCGCCGCCGGAGCCCCGACGCATCAAAATTTTGAGGGTGGGGGCCATCGTGATGCTGGCCGTCCTGCTCATCGGCATCCCCATTTATTATTACGCCAGCCAGCGCGGGATCGGTGTGTTCATGGATGAGGACGATCCTATTCACGTGGAAAAAGGTAAGGAGCTCGTCGCGGTCCAGCAACTGGTGAAGGAGGGCAAACGGGTGCGGGCGCTGGAGGTGATCCGCACGCAGTACAAACTGCACCCCCGCAACGTCGAGTATGTATCGACCGGCGCCTGGGTCCATTTTAAAATGGAACAGTACCGGCGCGCGCTGGAGCTGTCCGAGCAGGCGGTTCAACTGGACCCGGGAAGGGCCAGAGACTATGCGGTGATGGGAGCCTGCCGCCTGTTTTTCAAACAGTACCCGGGAGCCCTGGAAAACTCCCTGAAAGCCTTGGAGCTGGACCCGGAACAACCGCTGGCCTACCTCACCCTGGGCGAGGTTTACCTGAAAACGGGCGACACCGAACGGGCCCTGCCCGCGCTCAAACAGGCCGGGCGCCTGGATCCGGACAACCCGCGGGTGTGGACCCGGCTGAGTTCGGCGTTCATCCGGCTCGAGCAATGGGACCATGCGGAACTGGCCGCACGGAGGGCGCTGGAGTTGAAACCGGATTCCGCCGGCGGGCATTTCAACCTCGCCATGATTTATTATAAAGTGGAACAGGGACACAAAGCCGTGTCGCACATGCAACGGGCGGAAGATTTGTACCATCAGGCGGAACAGCATGAATGGGCGGGCAAAGCCCGGCAGAACAAGGAACTCATTATCCGGAAATTCAAATTGCGCCCGGAGGATATTATTCACTGATCTCCGGGCGGGGAAAGGATATAATCCCTTTAGCCGGTTGCCTCCCGGTCTCATCGCAACCTTTATGACGGGTGTTCAACGGATTATGAGCGAATTCAAACTGCCAGCCGCCTTCCAGCCCAAACCGCCGCCAACGGATCCGGCCGAGATTCATTTCAAGCGCGCCTGGCAACACCGAAAAAATAAACAGTACCGGGAAGCGGTGGACGAATTTCAGGAATCGCTGAAGCACAACCCGGCAAAAGGGTCGACACATTTCAACCTGGGGTTGGTGTACGATCAATTAGAAGAAGGGGCGGAGGCCGTGGTCCACCTCCAGAAAGCGGTAGCCATTTTTCAAAAAGAGAACAAGCCGTCCAATATCACCAGCGCCCGGAACCTGCTCAACAAACTCTACAAAAAATACCCGGATCTGGCCCCGGACCCACAAGAAAAATAATTTCCTTCCGGATACCCCAATTTTCCTCGCCCAGCCCGTCCCCGGGCCGCCATTCCTCATGAAAACCATTACTTTACATAGGGTTACACCTATACCCCGCCGCTGAGAACCCGGCACTGCAACCTAAAATACATTTACAAATAATGTATTTTTAACCCCCATCCGGGGTATAATATGGGGCTACCCCAACAGCGCAACAGCGATCGTCTGTTCCGGAAACATCCTTACCGGGAGAAGTAAGTCATGATGGAAAAGCTCAAGCGGTATGTCTTCGACCATTTCGAAAGCCATTTTATTTTTACGATTTTGATCAGCGTTGTTCTGATCAATTTCTTCGTTTATTCCAAGATTGCATTCCTCAACTTCTATTACCTCCCGATCATGCTCGCGGGTTATTACCTGGGCCGCCGGACGGCGGTGCTGGGTGCGTTTTTCACCATACTCATGGTTTGGGTATTTGTGATTGCCGACCCGGAAAACTATTACGCGCAGGAGGAAAAATTTCATCTGTATCTCCACCTCACCCTATGGGCCGGGTTCCTGATACTGGCGGGTTGGATCATCGGCGGGTTAAAGGAAAAACTGCGTTTCACCGACAAACTGCGGGAAGAGCTGGCGCACGAAAAGGAATTGCTCGACATCAGCAACAGGCGGTTGAATGAATACAGCAGTACGCTGGAAACCAAAGTTTCCGCAAGGACCTGGGAGCTGGAGCGGTCGCAGGGAACCGTCGAATCCCTCAAAACGCGCGTGGAGGATATTCTATTTTCCGTGATGGACTCCAAAGTGGCGCGGTTGATGATCGAAGGCAAACTGCGTAACGAAAAGCGGCAGATTTCCGTTTTGTTTTCCGATCTCAAGGATTTCACGCAGTATTCCGACCGGAATCCGCCGGAGAAGGTGATCCACGAATTGAATTCCTATCTCGGGGAAATGGAGGATTGCATCACCCAGTTCTACGGCCATATCGACAAATACATCGGCGACGGAATCATGGTGGAGTTCGGCGCTCCGGTTAAATATAAAAACCATTCGATCCTCGCGGTGCTTGCGGCCCTCACCATGCAGGAGAGGGTAAAAAAAACGCATCAGCAATGGAAAATGCGGGTGGGGATTGCCACCGGGCTTTCGGTGGTTGGTCTTTTGGGATCGAAGCGCAAGAGTTATTCCTGTATCGGGGGCTCCGTAAACCTGGCTTCCCGTCTGGAGGAATTATGCGAACCGGGGGAAGTGTACATCGACCACAACACCTACATGATCGTTCAGCAGTTTTTCCACGTCAGCCGGGTGCGCTCCGTTTCCGGCAAACGGGAGACCGACAAGATTATTGAAGCCGAAATTCAATCGTTGCAACAACTTCTGAACCAGAATCCCGACGACCTGCAAATGATGTATGCTCTGGGCCAGGCTTTTTTCAAAAAGCGGGCCGCCAGCGCCGCCATGGAAGTTTTTGAAAAAATTATCAGAATTAACCCGGATCATATTGAAGCGCGCGAGGGATACCATGAAGCGAAGAAAAACCGGGACGAGTACGAAAAAATCGCTATCCGCGGGAAAGCCGAACGGGTGGCGATTTACCGGGTGACCGGAATCAAGGATCCCCTGATGGACCGCAACAAAATTCCCCGGTATGTTTACGACCAATACGCTCCCGTATTTTCCAACATCCAACTGCCGGTGGAATTGGTCCATGCCTCCGAGGCGGTCGACGGCACGTTGGGTCACGGCAAAACCGTGGCACTGCTTTCCTATGCGCTGGCCGAACGGTTGGGGTTGTCTCACAAGGAGCAAGAGGAGCTTTTGATCGCCGGTTATTTGCACGACCTGGGCAAGATGATCGTCCCCCACGAAATGCGCGGCGGCCACCGGCCGTTATCCAAAACCGAGCAGGCGTTGTTCCACAAACACCCGGAAGAAAGCACGCGGTTGATCAAACAACTGGGATACGATTCGCAAATTCTCCTCAACTATGTAAAGAGTCATCACGAAAATTTTGACGGATCGGGTTACCCGGAGGGGTTAAAGGGAGAGCAGATTCCTCTGGGTTCGCGGATTCTGAGTATCGCGAACGATTTTGACACCTTGACGAGCCGCAGGAAAAATCAGGAAGGTTTGGATTACCAAACCGCCGTCAGGGAATTGCAGAAGAAAACCAAAGCTGGCAAATACGACCCGCAATGTCTCGCGGCGTTAATCCAGCTGTTGAATTTGCAAACAGCCTCTCCCTACCAACTGGCCTCGCATTGACCCAACAGGGCGAAAGGCTTCATCCATTCCAAACCGGGCGGACCATTTACAGAACGGACCCGGCTGGATCAACCCTGCTCACTATGCTTGAACTGGAACCTGCGGAACATGACCGCTAAAGCGATCCCGGCGGCCATTCCTGCGGACAGAATCATTCCATTGAAAATCAATACCAGCGAAATGGGAATGTTGTCGAGACTCCATTTCAGTAACTGATGCAAGCCCAGCCAGGAATCCGGAATTTGCATCCAGGCACCGAGCGCGGTGTTTTCAAAAAGCATATTGAACACCATCATCATCGGCATGGCATTCCATACCCCGTCCTGCAACCAGATCACCATCTGGTAACCCAACAGGCCGAACCCGGAAAGAAATACCGTAAAGCACAGCAACAACCCGAGCAGACCGAGGTTGCCCAGAATAAAATCCAGCACCGTAAAACGCTTGACCAAGAATTTCAGCTCCTGCCGGGTGGCCTCATAGGCGGAAACTATCCCCTTCTCAAGGACGAAGCGGCAGGTCTGGAGAACGTCGATAACAAACAGGCGGGCGGCCGCCATGGTTCCCAGCATTTCTCCAACACGTTTGGACTCGTTAAAAGTTTCATCCGTCTGCACCATGATCTCTCCTTCCCGGCCCCGCGTCATCTAACCCTTCACGAAACCAATGAAAAACAACAATTTATTACTAAGCCTAACTCCCGCGGCGGTGAGAAGTCAATGACTCTCTCCTCTCTTTATTGAGATGGCGAATGGACCGGCCGGGATTTTTATTTTAGGGGAATTTAAACCCTTGCAAACTAACGGTTATTGGAGCAGACGATGCGGGCCAGGCGCAGCAATTTGGAGCTGATTTTCAGGTTTTCCCGGCGGGCGGCGCAATCGTTGATTTCGAACCTCACCTTGCCCTCTTCCAGGTAAAAATTGAAGGCCCCGCCCTGTTCGGCAAATCCCTCAAAAT
>CAYPKH010000115.1:0-5962 GCA_964411245.1 uncultured Nitrospina sp. | reverse complement strand
AACGGTCCGCCACCGAAGGATCGAGTCCCACTTCCAGTAACACCGTTGAAATTTTTTCATCCGTTTCAGCGGTGCCCAATTTCGGAAAATGCACCTGGAGGCCTTCGCCGATAATTTCCCGCACCCGCAGGCGGGGTGACAGGGAGCCGAAGGGATCCTGAAACACGATCTGCATGTGGCGGCGGATTTTCTTCAATTCGGGGGTGGCGAGCTGCATCACATCGATGTTATGAAACCGCACCGTCCCGCGAACCTCGCGGTTCAACCGCAAAATGGATTCGGCCAGCGTGGTTTTGCCGCAACCGGATTCGCCCACCAGCGCCACCGTGGAGCCCTTGATCAATTCCAGATCGACATGATCCACCGCTTTGACATAGTTGGCAATCCGACGAAAAATGCCCTTGCGCACCGGGAACCAGGTTTTCAATCCCTGAACGGAGATCAAAGGTTCGCGTCCCACCTGTTTTTTGGGAGCGGGAATTTTCGGTTCCTCCTGCCCGGCGGTTGCGGTCATGCCGCCCTCAAATAAATGACAGCGGACCGTGTGGCCGCGTTCCATCGAATGAAATTTGCTGTCGTGGGAGCGGCAGACGTCCATGGTATGGGCGCACCGGTCGGCGAACAGACAGCCTTCGCCGTAGTCCGTGGCGGGGGGCACCAGGCCGGGGATGGTGTTCAGGAGGTACGACTCGTCGCCGGGTTTGGGGATCGATTCGAACAGCCGCCGGGTGTACGGATGCATCATGTTTCCGAAAATCTGGTCGCGGCTTCCCTGTTCCACGATGCGTCCGGCGTACATAATGCAGACATCGTCCGCCATCTGGTTGACGATGCCCATGTCGTGGGTGATCAGAAGAATCGCCATGCCCGTTTCGTTCTGCAGGTCGGCCATCAACCGCAACACCTGTGCCTGGATGGTTACGTCCAGCGCCGTGGTCGGCTCGTCGGCGATCAGCAGTTGCGGCTCGCAGGCCAGGGCCATGGCGATCATCACCCGCTGCTTCATGCCGCCGGACAGTTGATGCGGAAAGTCGTCGATGCGTTTGTCCGGTTCCGGGATGCCGACGTGGTCCAGCAACTCGATTGCCCGTTGGCGCGCCGGGCCTTTCTGCAACAGCCGGTGCAGACGCAGGGGTTCCTCCAACTGGTTGCCGATGCGGTACAGAGGATTGAGCGAGGTCATCGGTTCCTGGAAGATCATGGCGATGTCGTTGCCGCGAATAGCGCGCATCGCTTCTTCGGATTGTTCGGACAGGTTGGTGTCGCCGAACCGGATGGTCCCGGAAGGATGAAATCCGTTTTCGGCAATCAGGCGCATGATGGAAAACGCCGTCTGCGATTTGCCGCATCCGGATTCTCCCACCAGGGCCAGGGTTTTACCCGCCTCCAGCTTGAAGGAAATGCCATCCACCGCTTGGGCCACCTGGTGGAGTCCCACCCGAAAATAGGTTCTGAGATTGTCGACGTCCAACAGCATTCAGTTTTCCACCTTTCTTGGATCGAACGCGTTGCGGATGCCGTCGCCGACGAACGTCAGCAGGGTCAGCGCGCCGGTGAGTACGGCAAAGGTGGGCAATAAAATCCAGATCGCCTGCAGATTGGATTTGCCCTGCGCCAGCAGTTCGCCGAGGCTGGGGGCGGGACTGGGCACGCCGAGGTTCAGAAAATCGAGACTCACCAGCGCCAGAATGCCCGCCGTCACCTCAAACGGAAAAAAGGTGATGACCGGCGTCAGCGAATTGGGCAGGATGTGTTTTCCCATGATGCGGAAATTGGAAACACCGAGGGCCTTGGCGGCCTTTACATATTCCAGGTTGCGACCTTTCAGAAACTCAGCGCGGATGTAGGCGGCTATGCCCATCCACGCGGTCAGATTCAGAATCACAAACAGGAGCAACGCAGAGGGGGTGAGCATTGCGCTCAATATAATCAGAATGTACAGGCGCGGGATGGAACCCCACATCTCCGTCAGGCGTTGCCCGATCAAATCGATCAATCCGCCGAAAAATCCCTGAATGCCTCCGAGCAGGCATCCGAGCAGGGTACCCGTCACCGCCAGCGACAGGCCGAAGATCATGGAAATGCGAAACCCGTAAACCAAACGCGCCAGCACGTCCCGGCCGCGGTCGTCGGTTCCCAGATAATGCCCGTCCTGCCACGAGGAAGGGATGGTTTTACTCTTATCGAAAGACAAAGTCTCGTAGGGAGCGGCGAGGACCACCCGGCCGGTGGTGGCGTGGCTGGGAATGTATTTATAGTCGTACCGCACCGGCGGCCAGATCATCCAGTAATCATGGGCCTGGAGAGCGGTACCGGGCGATTCCGGTACTATTGCTTTTTCGGGTTCCGCTAGCGGCAATTCGGAATCGTCTTCTTCAAAATCATCCAGGGTTAAAACCAGAGGGGAGTCAGAGGTTTCATCCTCACCTTCGTCGAAATCTCCGAGGCCGAGGGAAAGCCCCGTATCTTCCTCCTCATCAAAATCGCTCAAATCCAAATCCGATAAGGCATCGGGCGGTTCGCCTTTGAGGATTCTTAAAAACCGCTGCGATTTGTAATCCGGCTCCGAAATCAGCGGCCCGCCGAAATCCTGTTCACTGTAGGTGAAGACGATGGGAAAGTACGGTTTGCCGTCCACCACCAGTACAATCGGGCGGACGTTGTACAGAAACTCAGCGGGCAGGGTGAGGAAAAAAGCGATCATCAGGGCCATCAGGCTGTAGCGCGCCCGTTTGTCGCTTTTGAACTTCTGAAATTTGACCTGCAGGTCTTGACTGAGTTTCATGGCCGTTATCCCTGCGACTCTTCAAATGAAATGCGGCGGTCGATGATCACGTAAGAAATGTCCGTCAACAACTGTCCGACCAAATACAGCAAGGTGAAAATAAACAGACTCCCTAATACGATGGGATAATCCCTCTGGATGACCGCCTGGTAAGACAACAGGCCCAGGCCGTCCAGCGTAAAAATCTGTTCGATCAACAGCGATCCGGAAAAAAACATGGTCAAAAAAGCGATAGGAAACCCGGTGACCAGCGGGATCAGCGCGTTTTTCAGAATATGTTTGTAGAGGATGGTATTCTGCGTAAGACCCTTGGCTTTCGCGGTCAATACGTACTGTTTGCTCATCTCTTCGATAACGGCGTTTTTGGTCAGCATGGTCAGCGTAGCAAAACCGCCGATGATGTAACAGGTCAGGGGAGCCACCAGGTGATGCAGGTAATCGGTGAACTTGTGCCAGAAGGTCCACTCCTCATACCCGGGAATGCCCACCGAGGTGAGCCCCGCGATGGGAATCAGATGGGCGATGGCCCGGTCGCCCGGCCCGAAAAATACGATGAGCAGGAGCCCCAGAACGAAGCCCGGCGTGCTGTAACCCAAAAGCACCACGACGCTGGTTCCGGTGTCAAACCGGGTGCCGCTTTTAACCGCCTTGGCGATTCCCAGCATGATGCAGATGGTGTAGGTCATGAAAAAACTGATGACGCCGAGGGACGCCGAAACCGGCAATTTTTCGATGATCAATTCCAGCACCGACTTGTTTCGGTAAAACGAGTTGCCAAATTTGAACAGGAGAAACCCTTCCCAGTTGTTTCGGTTGAACAAACCTTCGGTGAACGGTTGCTCCGGGTCTTTCGGCGCGTACCAGATAAAAGTACGGAGGTAGCGTTCCCAGAGAGGCCGGTCGAGGTGATAGATTTTCTTCAACTGCTCGAGGAATTTCGGGTCCATTTCCTGGGCCTTGAGACCCTGGGCCCCCATTTGAGACCCGCCGCCGGCTTCGCCCAGAACCCCGGAATGGCCGCGCAGGACGGATTTCATCTGATCGATCGGTCCGCCCGGCACGAACTGGATGCACACGAAGGTAATGGTCAAGATGCCGATCAGGGTGGGGAACATCAACAGAAGACGGCGGATGATATAGGTGATCATGAAGCTATCCGAATGAACGGGTCAGGAGCGGTAACCCGGATGAGAGGTTTTGCAAACGGCCATAGTATACCAAGCTATGTGAAGGCAGGGCAAACGATGCCAGAGTCGGGCATGAACTCCGATCCGGTCAATTCACAGGTTTGCCGGCGGCGCGGGCGGCTTTGAGTTTTTCAGCCTTGGCCGCGTCCCACCACCACCATTGCAGAAAATGCACCAGCCGGTTCGACGCCGATGGAATGATTTTCGGATGAGAAAATTTGTTCCAGTACACCATGCGGTCGTAGCCGATATACCAGTGCGGCACGATGTAAAACTGATGGGTCAGGATGCGGTCCAGCGCCTGGATGGCGTCCACCAGTTCCTGACGCGTTTTGGCCTTGACGATGATATCGACCAGCTCGTCGATGGCGGGGTTTTCGATCCCCATGAAATTTCGCGATCCGGGAACTTTGGCGGCTTCGCTGGTCCACATACTACGCTGTTCGTTTCCCGGCGAACGGGATTGCCCGAAACTGACCAGGGCCATGTCGAATTTGAATTCGCGGAGCCGTTCCTCGTATTGGGCCGCTTGGACCCGTTTTAATTTCAGTTTCGCGCCGATCTTCTGTAAATTGTTCTGAAAGGGTTCGACGATTCGTTCCCACTGCTGGTTGAAATACAGGTATTCAATTTCCAACCGCTTGCCCTTTTTCTGGCGAATTCCGTCCGGGCCCCGTTGCCATCCTTCCGAATCCAGCAGTTTGTTGGCCAGGGCCAGGTTTTTGGCGATGCGAATGCCCTGTCCCGGCGCCCCCATCGGTTTGGTGAACACTGTTTTAGGAACGAACTTTTTTCCATGTTTTTTCCTAAGGTTAAGTAATAATTTCTTAACTTTTAATTGAGGTAAGCCCTGGCCCTTCATCTCCGGGTTGTTGTCGAAATAGCAATCGTTTCTCGTGTACTGGTTATAAAAGAGGTTTTGATTGCTCCAGTCGAAGTCCATGACCATGGCGAGGGCAGCGCGGACTTTGCGCGATTTGAAAAGGTCGCGGCGCGTGTTCATGGCGAATCCCTGCATGCCCGACACCCGGGTGTGGGGCAACTCCTTGCGCAGATAGTATTTCTTTTTGACGAAATCACCCTGGTAATCCAGCGCCCAGTCGCGTGAACTGCCGACCATGTTCAGGTCAAACTCACCCCCTTTGAAAGCTTCCCTCATGGCCACCGGATCAAGGTAAACCTTGACGGTGATCTCGTCGAAATTGTAGCGGCCTTTGTTGATGGTCAGGTCCTTGCCCCACCAGTGGGGGTTGCGCTGGTAGGTGATGTATTTGCCGAACTCGTATTTCTTCACTGTATAGGGACCACTGCCCACGGCTTTATCGTCAAAATCCGATCCGAAGACTTTCCCTTTCTGCCCGTAAATGTGCTTGGGGAGGATGGTCATCTGGCCCACGATCAGGGGAAGTTCCTGGTTGTAGAAGGCGAAGGTGTATTTCACGCGATGGCTGTCCAGCTTTTCCGCGGTTTTGATATTCGCGAAATAATGTTTGTAAAAGGGGTGATATTCCGGGTTCTGGATCAGGTTGAACGAGAACACAAAATCATCCGCCGTCACCGGGTGTCCGTCGGAAAATTTCGCGTTTTTGCGGATGTGATAAATCAGGCTCAGCCGGTCATCCGCCAGTTCCACTTTTTCCACCAGACTGCCGTACTGGGAAAAATGTTCATTATCGTCCATTGAGCCGTCCATCGGCGTTTGAAATACCAGCATATCAACAAAAGGGGTGGGTACGCCTTTCAGGGAAATGGGATTCAGTTTGGTAAACGCGCCCAGCGTGTTCAGGGTCAGGTAGCCGCCCTTGGGGGCTTTGGGGTTGGCGTAGCGGTAGGGCTCCCCGGGTTTGTATTTCAGGTCCTGCGGACCGTACAGGGAAAGACCGTGCGAAGGTTGCCCCGCGGGGACGGGAGAGGCCATCAATAAGGTCAGGCCCGATACTAGGCCGAGGGATAACCAGAAGTGTCTCATGGGTTATGCCTTTGGATTTAT
>CAYPKH010000114.1:0-5977 GCA_964411245.1 uncultured Nitrospina sp. | reverse complement strand
AAAAGTCATTTGGTCCCGCAGTTCGCATTCCACGCAAGCCACCGCGTCGCGCAGAATCCTGATATCGTGAAACCCCTTGGCCACCTTCAATCCGTCGAATATGGAAGCGCCAGGGGCCGGAGCTTTGAAGAAATGTTTCATCAAATCGTTCGATTTTGTACCCAGCACATTCACGATGAACGCCTGCGACGCCTCCACCAGCAGGCGCGCCGGACGCGCCAGGGCCAGCGCGATCGTCACCGCCGGCGGCTCGAACGAACACTGGTTGACCCAGCTGGCCAGTACCGCATCTTCTCTATCCTGGTGCCGGGCCGTTACGACAAACAAGCCGCTCGGAACCCGGCCGAGGGCTTTGCCCAACTCTTTTTTATGTTTCAAGGCCTTTTCCTTATAGATAAGTGAAGCATGCCGGGTGTCCCGTTTCCGGACGACTGCTGGGGCATGCCTTCAGGTTGTTATAAAAATAATTATGGACTTTTATTTACCGCTCGAAATCTTTTCAGGGCTTTGATCATTTCAACCTGTGACACCAATCCCTGGGAAACCAGCAATTCACCCAACAGCCGATTGGTCTGGCTCTGCATTTTCAGCAATTCGTTGACCTGCTCCTGGCTCAAATATCCCAACTGGATGGCCAATTGGCCGAAGGTCTGGTTCCGGCCCTCGACTTTCCTTTGACGGGACAAAATTCGGAACAACGCTTTATTGTCGATCAACCCTTCTTGCAAAGCCAACTGACCCAGCGGAATCCTATCCGTCTTCTGCATTTCCAGGGTACGAGTCAAGTCCTTTTCCCGGATGATACTCTGCCGCACCAGGTAATCCCCAAAATTCACAAAGCCATCCTCCCTACTTGGTTCGCATGGCAAATACTCCATCCCAATCGGGAGGCGGAGGATGATTTTGAAAGGTAATACAACGTTCAAAATAGGTCAACGAAGGACCGTCATCCTCATAAAGATTCAAGGCTTTTTCGAAGCAAAGGATGCCCTCTTCCCATTGCCGGTTTTTATAATGCTCCAAACCTTTCTGGAAGTGAGGCAGGATGAGCCGGACAAAGTCATCCATTTCCCCCTTGCGGCCCAGGAGCTCGTATATTTTGATGGGTTCTTTTTTTCCGACCACGCGAATGGAATCCAGTTCGCGGGCCTCGATATCGTTCTTCGCCATTTCGTAGGTGAACTGACTGATCATGGTAGAGGTCTGGTACTGCTTGTTAACTCCCTCGAGCCGTGCCGCCAGGTTGACGGAATCCCCCATCATCGTATAATCCATTCGGTTGATGGACCCCATATTGCCCACCACCACCTGCCCGGTATTCATGCCGATCCTCATGAACAATTGATGCTTGCCGTCGCGCTTCCATTTTTCGCGGAGTTCCGCCAACCGCTTCTGCATGTCGATGGCGGCCAGACACGTCCGCGCCGCATGATCTTCAAACGAAAGAGGCGCACCGAAAAACGCGATAATGGCATCGCCTTCATACTTATCCACGGTACCTTCGTATTTTATGATGATTTCCGTCATGTCTGTCAGGTACATATTGAGCAGGTCCACCAACTCCTCGGCTTCCAATTGCTCGGCGATGGAGGAGAAACCGGCGACATCGGAGAAAAAAGCGGTCAACACCTTGCGCTCGCCCCCCAGCTTGAGGAGTTGGGGATTATCCACCAGCCGGTCCACCACCGCCGGGGCCAGATATTGACTGAAGGCTTCCTTGATAAACCGCTTCTCTTTTTCTTCAAACATAAAGCGATACAGGGTAATGGAAAAATATACAAAAATCTGGATAAACACGGGATAAACGGAATTGACCGATAGCCCGTATCTGGAAAAAAGCAAATAATCCGTGGCCATGTAGCCTCCGATGCCGACCAACAACAGCAGCGCGGTGGCAAAGGCCTTGAAATACAGCCCGATCAATCCCAACAACAATCCCACACCGATGGTGATGGAAATATCCAGCATCGGAATCCAGGCGGGACGCTGCAAATAATCTCTATTGATAATATTCTCGATCACCGTGGCATGGATCTCGACTCCCGGATTCAGCGGACCATAGGAAGTCGTATGAAGGTCATGCGTGGCCGTGGCGGTGGCGCCGATCAACACGATTTTGCCTTTCAAGTCCTCTTTTGGAACGTTGCCGGAAATAACATCGGTCGCGGAAATGTATTTAAAGGTTCCATTGGGGCCGTAATAATTAATCAAAAAATCGCCCCTTTCCGTTACGGGAATTATGATATTCCCCAGCAGAATTTCCTCGACACGGTTTTTCGACAGGCGAACGGTAGTAGGCATTCCCGTTCCCTCTTTTAAAACCTGAAGACTAAAAGGGGGAAAAACATATTCCTTATAGGCCTGAATCATGGGAAGCCTTCGAACCACTCCATCCTGTTCGGGAACAAAAGAAACATATCCGTTGCTGTTGGCTGCATTCACCAACTCGGGCAAACTCAACCCGGCCGCATAGATCGAACGTAGCGGAGCGCTCACCTTATTGGCATCCGCCATTTGGATCATGGAGTATTGGGAAAAGTCCAGGAGATCCAATTCCCGCCGACTGATTTCCGGGAAAATACCCTGAGTTTGTTCCCGGGAGGAAAAAACAAAATAACTCAAAACCGTTCTGGACGATTTTTCAAGGGCCTCCGTAAAACGGGAATCGGAATCGCCCACTTCATCCAGCAAGCGAATCATTGCCCTGGAATCCAGATTCTGGAAGCGGCCTCTGGAAATTTTCTCTTTAACTTCTGCCAGGGGGATATAAATATCCTTTTCGGGGAAAAATATATCCACGCCGATGGCGGACACCTCCGACCGGGTAAGACTGTCTATCAACCGGGCCAGGCGGGAACGCGGCCAAGGCCATCGTCCTTCTTTTTTCAGGCTCTTTTCGTCGATCGCGACGATCACTACTTGGCCCGAAACCGGACGCTCTCCACGCGCGGTCACTTTAAGGTCATAAGCCTTCATCTCCAACAGGCCTATAAAATCGACATTAAGGTAATAGATAAAAAGGGAGAGAGCGGTTGCAAAAACGGCAATGGTAAAGGAGTTTAACCACCGGTTTTTCATGAGAGAAATTGTAGCATAATCTTCTCAAAATGGTTCGCGGGAAGGGCGGCGCCGTTATTGGAAAAGGGTTCCGGAATAAAGACGAGGGAGTTATTCTTTAACAGCGGGTAAGCGCATTATCAAAAAATTGAAGGATGAAACCGTTCAGCAGGCCTTGCTGAAAGGAGCCGGCATCCACCGTGCCTTCCGGCGGCGGGGCGGTCCCGGTATCGCCACCAACCGTATTGCCGTTGAGGATCAAATTCCGGGTTTCATTGAACGACTCCCCCGTGGCATTGATGGTGTTGCCCGAGACATCGATATCGCGCGCGGAAGTGATCAACTGCTGGCTGTCCTGCTGAATCACTAGGTCCTGCTCGGTGGGTTGCTGAATGCTGCCAGTTCCGGAAGCGATTTCCCCTTCGGTGGGCAGGGCGTACCCCCAACCCGGACCCACCGCCCACAAAGCGAGCAGACTCGCCATGGCCCACTGTTCATACCAGCGACACTTTTGGGAATTGGGTTTCCACATTGAATTATGCCTCATGATCCCGCCTCAGCCCGAGGAACAGGGATCCGATTCATCTTCCTCGAACAATTCGTATTCTTCTTTCAATGCTTCCTCAATGTCGGATCCCTTTCGGGGTCTTTCACGGTAGCGCGAACCCGCCCAGCCCATGATCACCTGCTGGATGAGTCTCTTTTCGGGGCCCGTCAGGTCTTCCGGTTTCGTCGGCGGTTGGCCGACTTCGATCACCGTTTTCATCATTGGCCCGACAATCACATCCCCGATGACCGTGGGATCCGAATTCAGCGCGCGGATGAATCCCGCCTGGTTCGCCACCAGGGTTTTGAGTTGCGAAACGCTCAGGTAACCCTGGGTGCCCCGCGCCGCCATATTGGCTGCCGGTGTTACAATCTTAAAATGGGAATCGGGATGAACCTGTTCTTTATTAACAATGTACATGGACAATCCATGCGCCATATCAATCACCCCCTGCCGCAAATTGTATGCGGGATCGTATAAATATGAGGAAATCCTCAATTGGGTGTTTGGCCCCAAAGCCATCAGACTCTTGTCCTCGAATAGAATCCGCAAACGGCTTTTGCGTCCCGTTCGAAACTCATCCTGGGGATAGATCAATTGCTGGGGTTGTATTTTTTGCCAGGCGGGAATAGAAACCGGCCGGATTTGACCGGAACCCACCTGGGCGACGGGCTCAGACCCACCGGGGAGATATTCCGCGGAGCCGATAATGGCAATCACCTTTCCGACGGGCTTTTCATCGGCCAATGCCTGACCACTGAAAATCCAAAAACAGACAAGAAAGGGAACCGACCAATTCAGGGTCTTTCTGCTCATAGGAGATCCATCCTAATAGATTTACAGGGTAACTTTAATGGCGATTATATTAGGAAATGTAAATCAAAAGAAGAGAAAAAGCCTATATTCCATTAAAATACCACAAATGGGGTATTTTAGTGTTGAGTCTTTTACCTTATTTCGCTTAAAATAGGACCACACCATCAAGATAAAGGGTGCGGGAGGAGCCATCCGACGGATCGAAGCTACCTCCAATGGGGAAACCAATGGATATATTAAAGGTGACCATGGGATAATTGGTGTCCACCGGGAAACATTGATTTTCATTCCGCCGCCGATGCCGCTCAATTCCCGGTCCCCTTCGCCCAACTGCTTGTTCCAGACAAACACACGCCAATGATCGATAAAACCGTAAGAAGGAAAGAATCTGATCCAGAAGTTGCCACCCATTTTTTTCCCAACCACCTGCTCCGGAACCATATGGGTTGGGGTGGAAATCTATTCATCTCCTTCAAAAAAGGGATTTGCAACAAAAATTGGTTTACTTTTAGTCAACGCCTGATATAATTCGCTCCAAAATCGCAATTGGGAATGGGCCCACTACCACAATTTGGTTTTGGAGTTTTCCGTTTTAGAAGGTTTAGTGAAAACCAATCCTTTAAACGCTCGAAATCCGGCTTTTCGGCATGAGCTGGATCACGGGAAATATCTCTGTTTTCATGGTTCTTTGCTATTAGGAAACGGATAAATTTTCAAACTATAAAATTAATTTGAGTTAATTCTCGGAATTCGATTTCATTCTGATTGAGTGATTGAAATTGTGACTTTTTAACATTTGGATTGGAGGGAGTAATGGCTACAGGAAAAATCATGGTGGTAGAGGACGAAGAAGATGTAAGAGAAGCCATTAAAATGCAGCTGGAATCGGCCAATTACAATGTGCTGGAAGCGGAAAATGGCGAGGAAGCCATTAAGGTGCTGCAATCAGAAAGTAACATGATCAATTGCGGGCTGATCTTATGTGACATTCGCATGCCAAAAGTGAACGGCCTGGAATGTATCGCGTACTTCCGAGATCAGGCTCCCGGTATCCCAATCGTGGTCGTTACCGGCTTTCCCGACACCGAAATGGCTGTCGACCTGATGGGCAAAGGGGTCAAAGATTATCTGGTGAAACCGGTGGAGAAGACCAAACTCCTGGCCGTGGTTGAAAAAATGATTTCTCAAGGCAAAAGCATCGAATTCTGAGTAAATTTAAAAATACGGAAACAGCCTTTTTGCCCCGCTCCGGGCAAAAAGGCTGTTTTTTACTTGCCCCTCTTTCGCTATCCGGCGTCCGAATCCGGGTGTTCATTTTCGATCTCGAAACTTCCACTTTCACAAGACCCTCATAAAGCATTCACCTATAAGTTAAGATATTTCAATCATTTCATAAAATTCCCCGGCTCCCGATCCGGTCTCGAAGCCCAGAAACCCCAAAATCATCCTCTCAGGTTATCCATAATTCCTTTTTTTTAATGGAAAAAAGATCGTAATTTTTAAACATTTAATTTGACATCAAATGAAGTTACGCTTATGTTACGGAAGACAAATATG
>CAYPKH010000113.1:0-5984 GCA_964411245.1 uncultured Nitrospina sp. | reverse complement strand
GTGGCGCAGAGGGATCTGAAAGCGCTGGTGGCCTATTCCAGTATCAGTCATCTCGGTTTAATCGCGCTCGGGATTTTTGCGTTCAACGGCCAGGGAATCGAGGGCAGTGTGTTGCAGATGGTCAACCACGGCATCATCGCCTCCGCTCTGTTTATCATCGTCGGCATTCTGGAAAAACGGTTGGGGACGCGCCATCTGGATCAAATCCGCGGGATGAAAACGCCGATGCCGGTTCTGTACGCCATCTTCATGCTTATCACTTTGGCGGCGCTGGGCCTGCCCGGGTTGAACGGATTCGTCGGCGAGTTTCTGATTCTCTTGGGCGTATGGGAATCGCACCTGTTGGACGGCATGGCCGGCCTGTTCGTTCTGGCGGCGGGATTGGCGATCGTGTTCGCTTCGGTCTATATGCTCTTCATGTTCCAGGGGACCATGCAGGAACCCCTCGAGAAAAAGTTTGACGACGTCAAGGATCTGAACCTGAAAGAGTTGAAACTGTTGATTCCGGCGTGCGTTCTGGTGGTGGCCATCGGATTGTATCCCAAGCCGGTGATCGACCGGATTTCCCCGGCGGTGGACCACATACTTCACATGGAAAAGAAGTTCAAAACCTTCGATGCGGATTCCGGTCACGCCGGCGGTCATTAACGGCGCCGCGGGCCGGGACGAACCTTCAAATTATTTTTAGTCCCTCCTTGAATTCAATCAAATTATGAAACTGGGTGAACGGATGGTCGATGGCATTTTTCTCGAGCGGCCCAACCGTTATCTGGCGCGGGTCGAGATCGAAGGGAAACCGGTTTCCGCCCACGTTCCGGATCCGGGCCGTCTGCCCGGATTGATGATTCCGCAACGGCGCGTGCGCCTCATTCACAACCCCGGCCCGCAACGCAAAACCGATTACACCCTGGCGCTGGTGCGGCACGGACGCCTCTGGGTGTCCGTGTTCCCGGTATTCGCCAACCGTCTGGTGGGCGAGGCGCTGGCCAACCGCACCCTTCCCGGGTTTGCCGGTTACACCGATGTTGCTTCTGAGGTTAAGGCCGGGCACAGCCGGTTTGATTTCCGGCTCGACTTTCCGGACGGTCCCATGTGGGTCGAGGTGAAGTCCGTCAGCCTGGTGGAGCAGACGGTGGGGAAATTTCCCGATGCGCCGACCGAACGGGGCCGCCGCCATGTGGAGGAGTTGACGGCGTTGAGGCGGAGGGGAACCCGAGCGGCGGTGGTGTTTGTTTCCCAGAGGTCCGATACCCGGACCATCACCCCCCACGAGGCTATCGATCCGGAATTCGGGGAGCGGTTGCGGGAAGCGCACCGGGCGGGCGTTGAACTGTTTGGCTTCAATTGCAAGGTGACCGCATCGGCGGTGACCCTCAACCGTCCGGTCCCGGTGGTGGTGTGAGGCTTGGAAATTATCTGAGGAAGGGGGTCAGGTTGGGTTCCAGTAACCAGGTCGCTCCGTTGTGCTTCCAGCGTTGTTCGTGAATGAAGGTTTTGAGCCGGGTGCTGGGAGAAATGGTGACTTGGTAGCGCATGGTGATGACCGCTTCGTTGAAATCCCCTTTAGGGTTTTCGGTGTTGATCTCCAGCGGTTTGCCGTCCTTGAAATAGGCCTGGTTCAGCATCTGGGATTTGAAAAAGGAGACCCGGTTCTGGATGGCGCCGTATTTCAGCAGGTAGTCCATCCGGAAATCGTTTTGAACGTAACCGGAGCCGCCGTTCTCGGATTTGCTTTCAAACGCGTTGTTGTAAACCCGGAGCACCTTGCCCAATTGCTCCAGTCGCTTTTCGGCGGTGGAGGCGCACCCCCAGACAAGAGGCAGCGACAGGATAACGGCCAGAGTGGCGATCCGAAACAGGATAGGGGGTTTGTTGCGTATCATGGAAAGTCCTCGTATGGTAAAATTGACGGCGGATTCGAGCCGCGATAAACAGTCACCGAAATTATACGGTTTCCTTCCAAAAGGGGCAAGGTCTAGTTGTGAGGAGAGGATGAGCCGCACCGTTAAAAGAAAACCCACCCGCCGATTCGTCAAGTTAAAACCGAAAACGTCTTCCGCGCGGAAACCGGCATTGAAAAAACCCGTAGCGGTGTGGGACCAGGCCGCGCAATGGTATGACGCGTTGGTGGGACTGAAGGGAAGTGAGTATCAGAAAGCGGTCATTTTCCCCGGCGCGTTTGCCATGCTGCAGTTAAAGAAAGGCGACACCGTTCTCGATCTGGCCTGCGGGCAGGGTGTGTTCTCGCGTTATCTATCGCACAAAGGAATGAAGGTGAGTGGTCTCGACACCTCCGAAGAAATGATCCGCTTCGCGCGGTCCCGGCCGGATAAATCCATTCGCTATGAGCAGGGGGATGCGCAGGACCCCGCATCGCTCCAGGGAAAAGCATTCGACGCGGTAGTGTGCCTGCTGGCCCTGCAGAATATCGAATCCCTTCCGCGGGTGATGCGAAACGTGCGGCGCTGGCTGAAAACCGGCGGACGGTTTGTGATGGTCACCACGCATCCCTGTTTCCGGATTCCCCGGCAAACCCACTGGGGATGGGACGCGCAGAAGAAAATCCAGTACCGCCGGGTGGACCTGTACGGCTCCGAGTCGGCGATTCCCATTCTGACGCCGCCGTTGGCGCAGTCCAAAACCTTCACGGTCACGTATCATCGTCCCCTGCAGGGTTATTTTCAGGCGCTGGCCGGAGCCGGTTTGTGTGTAAACGGATTGGAGGAATGGACCTCGCATAAAACCAGCGAGCCGGGCCGGCGGTCCAAAGCGGAGAACCGGGCGCGTCAGGAAATCCCTCTGTTTCTGGCTCTGCGGGCGGTGCCGGCGGCTTCAACGGATGGATAACCTCATGAAACGAGCCCGCAGTTACACCTACGAATTGATGGATCCGGGCGAATTGCTGTCGCGCGTGCGCGAAACGTTGAAGGAAAAAGGCGAAGCGTGGGCTCGCATCGCCAAGACCCTCCCGCTGGGCCACGTCGAATACCGGCCGATCCGCAATAATCCGATGCGGTCGGGTTATCAATACCAATACCGGATAGCGGGTCTCGATCTCACCCTGTACTATCCCGAGGCGCAATTCGAATTTCTCCTGGAAGCGCTGGACCGCGAAAAAGTGATGGAGCTGAAATCTCTCTTCCAGGAAACCATTCCGGAACGGTCCGGTTACGTGATCCGGGAATTCAAGATCAAGGGCATCATCGACGAACCCGGTCCCGGCGAAACCTGATTCAAAGGAAGAATCCTCCCAGCCCCCTCCTTCGATAAGCTCAGGACAAGTTTTACAACGGGGAGCAAAATCAAAAATCCCCTCTCCCCTCATGGGGAGAGGGTAGGGTGAGGGGTGGAGTGGTCATAACCTCCCCTGTATCCCCTCCTTGGTAAGGAGGGGAGCCATTGTAGTGCCGACCTCTTTTACACTATTGCAATAGATATGTTTTAACCCTCGTTGGGTTCCTCTCCGTTGTCTTCCGGGAAACTCCAGTCGATCGGCCGGTCCTCCCGGATCGCCCGGCGCAGGCGGGACATCCACGTCTGAAAGAACGCGATGTTGTGCAGGCTGTTGAGGCGCATGGCCAGAATCTCGTCCGCCATGAACAGGTGCCGCAGGTACGCCCGCGAATAATTGCGGCAGGTATTGCAGGCGCATTGCGGGTCGAGCGGCAGGTCCTCGGTTTTGTACTTCGAGTTTTTGATGTTGATCTTGCCCTCGCTGGTGAACAGCGATCCGTTGCGCGCGTTGCGGGTGGGCATCACGCAATCGAACAGGTCGATTCCCATCTGCGCACATTGCAGAAGATCGTTCGGCGTGCCGACGCCCATCAGGTAACGCGGCAGATCGTTCGGCAGAAGGGGCGCGGTGTGCGCCGCCAAATCCAGCATCTGCGATTTTTCCTCCCCCACGCTCAAGCCGCCGATGGCGTAGCCCGGAAAATCGAGATCGGTGATCTGCCTCGCGCTTTCTTCCCGCAGGTCCTCGAACATTCCTCCCTGAACGATGCCGAACAGCTGTTGATTCTCCTGCCGGTGCGCCTCCCGGCAACGTTTCGCCCAGCGGGTGGACAGCTCCAAAGATTTCTGCGTGTAGGGGCGGTCGGCGTCGTGCGGCGCCGGTTCGTCGAAGGTCATGATGATGTCCGCCCCCAGCGCCATCTGGATTTCCATCGATTTCTCCGGCGACAGCAGATGCGGCGAGCCGTCCAGATGCGATTGAAACGCGACGCCCTCCTCGGAAATTTTCGTGAGATGGTTGAGGCTGAACACCTGGAACCCACCGCTGTCGGTCAGAATGGAATGGTTCCAGTTCATGAAACGGTGCAGGCCGCCGAGGTCGCGGATGACTTCATGTCCCGGACGGAGATAGAGATGATAGGTATTGCCGAGAATGATCTGCGCGCCGCAGTCTTCCAGATCTTCCGGGGACAGCGCCTTGACCGTCGCCTGGGTGCCGACCGGCATGAACACCGGCGTATCGATTTTTCCGTGCGGCGTGGTGAGCACTCCCAACCGGGCCTTGGAATGACTGTGCCGATGCGTGATCTCGAAATTAAACACGTTGGAGAGTTTCTTAACTGAGTTTAGTCAGGGTTTTGGAAAGAACGCGGATCAAGGTGTCGATGTTTTTGGGCGACACGATCAGGGGCGGTATGAACCGCAGGGTGCCGGGCGCAATGCTGTTGACCAGAATCCCCTGATCCATACAATCCTTCGCCACGTCGGCGGAAGAACCGTCGATGTCGATGGCCAGCATCAGACCCATCCCCCGCACTTCCTTAATAACAGGGAACTTTTTCGACAGCTCTTTCAGGCGCGCCAGAAAATACTTTCCCGTTTCCCGCACGTTTTTCAGAAAATTTTTGTCGCTCACGATGGCTACTGACGCCAGGGCGGCGGCGCACACCAGCGGATTGCCGCCGAAGGTACTGCCGTGGGTGCCGGGTCCGAGTGATTTCGCCACGGTGTTCGTCATCACCAGCGCGCCGATGGGCACCCCGGCGCCGAGTCCCTTGGCGAGGGTCATGAGATCCGGTTTGGCCCTGAACGCCTGGTAGGCGAACAGCCGGCCGGTCCGCCCGAAGCCGGTCTGCACTTCGTCGAGAATCAACAACACTTTCCGCCGGGTGCAGAGTTTGCGCAATTCCTTCAGATAAGTTTTAGAGGGAATGATGACGCCGCTTTCGCCCTGGACGGGTTCGACCATCACCGCGCAGGTTTTGGAAGTGATCTTTTTGTTCATCGCCGCGATATCATCGAACGGAACGTATTTGAATCCCGGTACCAGCGGACCGAACCCTTTCTGGATTTTATCCTGCGGAGTGGCGCTCATCGCGCCCAGGGTGCGCCCGTGGAATGCTTGGTAGGTGGTGATGATTTCGGTTTTGTGTTTCTGTCCCTGATCGACAAAAAACCGCCGTGCCAGTTTGATGGCGCCTTCGTTGGCTTCCGTCCCGCTGTTGCAGAAGAACACTTTGCCGCCGAAACTCAAGCGGGTGATTTCCGCCGCGAGTTGTGCCTGCGGTTCGATATAGAACCAGTTGGAGACGTGGAGCAATTGCCCGGCCTGTTTGCGGATCGCCCGAACCACTGCGGGATGGCAATGCCCGAGGCTGTTCACCGCCACGCCGGCGACGAAGTCGAGGTATTTATTTCCCGACGCGTCCCAGACGTGCATGCCCTTACCCCTGACGAGCGCGATGGGATAACGTCCAGTCGTGTTAGCAACATGACGTTCGGTCATTTGAATGATTTTCTCGTTCATCGTTCTTTGTTTCAAAGGGTTAGGGGTCCCCGGCCGGGGCGGTGGCTTTCGTGATATAATTCCTCTTCCCACCGAAGCAGAAAACTTTATCACAAAGTTCTGGCGAATAACATGATAAACCGGTTCCTCAAAAGCGCCCGTGTGGTGCGGGCTTGGGAGTCGCTCGTGAACGCCGTGTTTCCACGCCGTTGCGTCGGTTGCGGACTCAGCCGGGAACCGGGCG
>CAYPKH010000112.1:0-6002 GCA_964411245.1 uncultured Nitrospina sp. | reverse complement strand
CAATATCCCGGCCTCTGGCAGGACGGAACCCTGATCGAGCAGGATTGATTATTTGAGCGTGAACTGCGGTTGCTTGCGGAAGTGTTTGCTGTAACGAATCGATCCGTCCGCCAGCACCACCATCGCTTCGACGTTGTCGAGAGAATCCACCCACGTCAACCCGGCCTCCGGTCCCATGACGAACAGCGCGGTAGCCATCGCATCTGCTTCCATCACTTCGGTGGTGATGAGGGTGGCGGAAATCATTTTCCGCGCCGGCATCCCGGTTGCGGGATCGAAGATGTGATGGTAGCGCACGCCGTCCTTCACGAAATACCGCTGGTAATCGCCGGAGGTGGCGACCGCCTGGTTTTTCACGGCGAATGCAGCTAACAGGTCCTGCGGTTTGCGCGGATGCTGAAGGCCGATGGTCCACGGACTCTCTTTTGATTTTTGACCGAAGGCGAACAGGTCTCCCCCGGCGTTGACGATGCTGTTCTTCACCATGCCGCGTAGGATGGAGACGGCGCGGTCGACCGCATAGCCCTTGGCCAGCCCGCTGACGTTGATCGCCATGCCGGTCCGTGCCAGCCGCACTTTATGATCGAAAATCTCGATATCCTTGTAGTTGACCAGCGACGCGGTTTTTCTGAGGGTGGCGCGAGCGGGAACCACTTCCTTCTCGCCGTCGAAATCCCACAGCTGGACCAGCGGTTCCACCGTGATGTCGAACGCCCCGCCGGATTGCCTGGACCAGAAAATACCCTCACGGATCACTTCCTCCACTTCGAGGGATACGGGCACGGCCTTTTTACCGGCGGCGCGGTTGATTTTGGAGATTTCGGAATTGGGCAGGTACGTGCTCATCAACTGTTCGATACGTTTCATTTCGTCGAACGCCTGGGTGGTGACGGTCTGGATGACGTGCGGGTCGGCATGAGACACGGTGATTTCCACCAGCGTGCCCATGATGAATTGGGTGCGGCGCGTGGGTTCGCCGGAATCGCCGGGCATACAGGCGGCGAATCCCATCCATAACACAACGGTGATCGCTATCAGAAAGTGAGGTCTCATGATTCAGGTTTTCAATTCGCTGACCAGGATTTCGCGGTTGTACACCGCCTGAACGTCCGACCGGCGGAGCATGCCAATCACTTTTCTGGAGTCGCCCGCCTGCACTACCGGCAGTTGCTGGAGATCCAACTGCGAAAATTTTCCCAACGCCTCGTTCAGGTTGTGATTGGGTTTTAACGCCGTCACGTCTTTTGTGGCGAGGTCGCGGGCCAGCATAGTTTCCACCGTATCCTCCTGTTGAGCGGCATCCCGGATATTCGAAAACGAAATGATTCCCGTCATCTCTCCTTCGCTGTTCACCACCGGGTAATACAAGTGGCGGGAATAGGATACGGTTTCCAGGATTTTTTTGAAAGGCATTTCCTCGGGAATGGGGAGGACATCCCGCGTCATCACGTCGCGGACAAACATACGGCTCAAAATATTGATGGCCTTGCCGTGGCGGATATTGATGCCCCGGTTGAGCAGGGTCTGGACGTAAATGGAATTTTGGGTGAACCTCCGCATCGTGTAAGTGGCGACAATACAACTGATCATGATGGGCAGGATAATGGTGTAATCGTTGGTCATCTCAAACAGGATGAGAATGCTGGTCAACGGAGCCTGCATGACGGCGCTGGCCAGGGCACCCATACCCACCAGCGCGTAGGTCTCGCTGAACGCCGTCCATTCCGGAAGCAGGCCGTGAACCGCCGCCCCGAACGTCGCCCCCACCATGGACCCGATGAACAAAGACGGTGCGAAGGTGCCGCCGATCCCGCCGGAACCGAGGGTGATGGCAGTGCCGATGATTTTGGTGGCAATCAACGCCAGCGCCATGCCCCAGAAGAGTTGACCGTTCAGGACCTGCTCCATCTCCGGGAACCCGTTGCCCCGGATTTGCGGCGTCAGCAATGCCGCAGGCCGACGATCAATCCGCCCAGGGCGGGTTTCAGAATCCGGGAAATGTGAACCTGTTCATCGAAGAACTGCTGGCTCCGGTAATAGGTCTGGGTGAACACATGCGCGGTCAGCCCGCACAGGATTCCGAGTATGAGGTAAAAGAATATTTCCGAAGGATGAACCAGTTCATGCACCGGGATCAGGAAGGTCAACTCGTTGCCTTCGAGCGCGCGGCCGGTGACCGTGCCCATGACCGAGGCGATGACGATGGGGCTCAAGGATTGGATGGTGAATTCGCCGAGGATGATTTCCATGACGAAGATGACGCCCGCCAGCGGCGCGTTGAACGTTGCGGCGATGCCCGCCGCGGCACCGCACCCGACCAGGACGCGGATCCGCTCGCTGGAGAGGTTCATCACCTGCCCGAACCACGAACCGATCACCGAACAGATTTGCACGGTGGGCCCCACCCGCCCGGCCGATCCTCCGGACCCGATGGTGATGGAGGAGGTGACAGCTCAGACGGCCAGTACGCGCTTGCGGATTTTGCCGTTTTTCAGAACCACCGCTTCCATGACGCGGTCGACTCCGTTTTCCGCGACGGCTTCCGGAAAATATCGGCGGGTGAAGCCGATGATCAATCCGCCCAGCATGGGCATGAAGGGCATCAGGAAGGCCACCATCCCGGCGGACAGCCCCAGCAGAAGGCCCTCCCCGGAAAACACCCATGCGAAGAAATCGATTATCCACCGGAACACGGTGGATGCGGTCCCGGCGAGAACACCGATCACCGCGGCGAGGATGAGCAGGTTATATTCTTTGCCGAAAAATTTTTTTAGTTTCGTGGGTGTCTGTTCGCTGGTCTCGTTCATGCGCATTGATGGAGGGGTTCGATAATCATTTCATTATAAAGGGTGTACGGGACCCTGACCAGCGGTGAGGTCAAAAGAATTTTTTCAAGAGCCGGGGCGGGCTCAGCGATTGCCCGGTGGTAGGCATTATGTTATGCTCGACACCGCTCGTTAAGAAACAAGGACACCCGTCCTTTGGCTTTTCAGTCCGGCTCGTTTCCTTCCGAAAGCTGGATGACCCCGGATGATTCACAATTCATAAGCAAGAGGGATTCAATGGTCAAGATCGCGCCGTCTATTTTATCCGCCGACTTCAGCCGGCTGGGAGAGGAAGTGAAAGCCGTGGAAGAAGCAGGAGCGGACTGGATTCATGTGGATGTGATGGACGGGAAATTTGTTCCGAATATCACCGTCGGTCCGCTGGTGGTGGAAGCGTTGCGCAAGGTGACCGATTTGCCGCTCGACGTGCATCTGATGATCGAAAACGCGGATCACTATGTGGAAGACTTCGCCGTGGCCGGGGCCGATATCATTTCCGTTCATGCCGAGGCCTGCCCGCACCTGCACCGCACCGTCCAGCGCATCAAGGATAACGGCGCCCGGGCCGGGGTGGTGTTGAATCCCGCGACGACTCTGTTCGCCCTCGACGAGATCATCGAGCAGGTGGACCTGGTTCTGCTGATGTCGGTCAATCCCGGATTCGGCGGTCAGGAGTTCATTGGGTCGGTGCTCAGCAAAATCGAACTGCTGCGCAACACGTTGAACGAATCGGGAGTGGAGTTGGACCTGGAAGTGGACGGCGGGGTGAGGCCGGACAACGCGGCGGCCATCAAACAGGCCGGCGCCAACGTGTTGGTGGCCGGCTCCGCCATCTTCGGCAGTGACGATTACAAAAAAACGATCGAGGAACTTCGCAACGCTTGAGGGGCTCCTCCCGGGTCAGCGGGTGAACCGCTTTTTCCACCGTCCCAGAAATCCATACACCTTTTTCCGGAATTCGGCGCTTTTCAGTTTCTGACGGGCTTCCGCCATGGCGGGATCGAGACGGAGGGCTTCCTTATAGGATTGAATCGCGCGGGGGAAATTGGAATCCGCCGCGTAGATCAGGCCGAGGTTGTAATGGGCCGAGGCGTATTCCGGCTTCAGCTCGATGGTTCTGCGGATCATCCGCTCCGCGTCCCGGTTCCGGTAACGGCGCAGGTAGACGAGCCCAAGGTTGTTGTAGGCGAATGCGTATTGCGGGTCCAGGCGAATCGCCTCCCGGTATTCGTTTTCCGCTTTCGTGAACTGATGGGCGTTGTCGTACAGAAGGGCCAGGTTGAAATGCACTTTGGGTTCGTCCGGACCCAGCCGGATGGATTCCAGATACTCCCTCTCGGCCAGCCGCACCTTGTTCATCGATTCGTACAGGATGCCCAGGTTGAAGCGGACTTGCGAATCTTCCGGGTTCAGCCGCACCGCTTCCCGCAGGGCCGTTTCCGATTGCCGGTATTGATCCAGCTTGAGGTGCACCAGCCCGAGATTGTTGAAGATGTCGGGATCGTCCGGTTTCAGGTCCAGCGCTTCCTGGTATTTCCACAGGGCTTTTTCCAATTGCTCCCGGCCTTCATACAGGATGCCCAGATTGAACAGTGCGTCGCAGTCCTGTGGGTTGAGGCCCAGGGTCTGGTAATACGATTGCTCGGCCCGGTCCCAATCCTTCAGGTGCTCGTAGATCAGCGCTATGTTGAAATGGATGATGTGATTCTCCGGGTTCAAATCGATGGCCTTTTGATACGCTGCCAGCGACGCTTCAAATTTGGTCTGACGGTAATAAATGACGCCGAGCTTGAACCAGGCATCCTCGGTATCCGGGTGATGTTGAACCGTTTTGCGGAACAATTCCTCGGCGCGGCCGTATTCATTTTTTTTAAAGAGCAGGTTGCCGTATAGAAACAGCGCTTCCAGATTTTCCGGTTCCAGCTTCAGGGCATCATCCAGTTCGGCGAATGCCAAATCGTATTTTTCCTGGAGAGTGTAGAGCTGGGCCAGTTGCGCCCGGGCCAGCACGTTTTCGCGGTCCAGCTCCGTCAATTCCTTGAGAATTTTTTCCGCAGGGTCGTATTCTTCCAGCGTCTCGTACAAATAACCCAGCTTGGAATACACTTCGGTGTCCATCGGATCCAACCGCAACACCCGCCGGTAGGCCTCCAGGGCGAGGGGGTTGCGGTTCTGCGCCTGATACAAAAGGCCCAGATTGTACTGGGCATTGGTGTAATACGGATCAAGCTTTAAGGTGATCTCAAATTTCTCTTCGGCCAGGGAATAATTCTTGAGCTGGTAGTACAACAGGCCCAGATTGTTGTGAGCGGCGGTGTACTGGGGATTCAGCCGCAGGGCTTCCTTGTATTCCGCCTCGGCTTCCTCGTACCGTTGTTGTTCAAACCGCAGATAGCCCAGGTGGTTGTGAATCTGGGGGTCGTTGGATTTAAGAGACAGCGCCTTCTGGTACTGGTATTCCGCTTCGATGTAATTTTTCTGTTCGGCCGCAATATTGCCGAGGAAAAAATGGGCTTCCGCATTGCGGGGATCCAGCTTCAGGGTCTCTTTATATTGCACCTCGGCCTTGTCCTGTTGTCCCAGATTGTTGTACAGGTTGGCCAGGTCGAGATGTGCGTACACATTCTTGGGATTGATGCGCAGGGCGGCATGGTATTCCCGTTCCGCTTCGAAAAAGCGCTCCTGATCGAGGTACAGGTTCCCGAGGTTGTAACGGGCCTGACCGTATTCCGGGTTCATTTGCAACGCTTTCAAATACGATTGCTCGGCGGCGTAGTAATTTTCCTGACACGCGTACAACAGACCGAGGTTGTGGTGGGGGAGGGTATACTCCGGGTCGATTTCCAGAGCCTTCAGGTATTCGGCTTCCGCCTCGTTCCACTGCTTCTGCTCGTAAAACAGGGAACCGAGATTGTTGCGGGTGCGGGCGTTGTCTGGGTCGAGCTCCAGACTTCTCCGGTAATGCTCCTCCGCTTCGGGAACCCGCTTCTGCTGGTGGCAAATCGCCCCCAAACCCAGATGGGCCTCGGCGCAGAATAGGTCCTGCTGGAGGGCCTTCTGATACTCCTGTTCGGCGAGGTCGTACTTGGCCTTGCCCAGGTAAAAATCGCCCAGGGCGCAGGTCGTGTCGGCGTCGCCGGGATTCTGGCGGACGTCCTGCTTGAACTGCTCTTCCTC
>CAYPKH010000111.1:0-6023 GCA_964411245.1 uncultured Nitrospina sp. | reverse complement strand
TCTGCATTGAGCCCCCCAAATCAATCAGATGTCTTTTAACATATTAATCAAATCAAGGGGTTAAGCAATTCTTTTTTTGAATTGCCTTGAATTCTGCTTGGTAAGAGCCGCCCCGTGGATGACCCGATCCTCAAATCTTAATTGTTCACATTGATCACATCCAGGACCCTGTTGGTCCCTCGTTCGAGCAGGACCACCTGCTGGTTGTAGACCGCCCGTTGAGTGTTGGGCGGGGCCGGTGGCAGTTGCGATTCCAGAGCGCGGGGCAGGGGTTCCGTCGGCTGGGTCAATATTTCGTTCCTGGCCACGGATCCGGTTTTGTTTCTTTTGAAACCTCTGGAGGACTTACCTCTGCTTTTACCCTTGGATGGGGATGACGAACGAGTATTTTGATAATAACTCTGGATTATATTTCGCTGGTTGGCGTCAAACACCGTGGGTGCCAACGAAGCGGTGGACGTTTCTGGAGCCGCCATGGGAGTGGTCGGCTCTGGCGGCGTTAAAGCGGCGGTTTGCTCCGGTGCCCGATTCGGTTTTCCCTTTCCGGGTTTGGACGGTTTGCCCGATAGTTTGGATGGACCCTTGCCACGAACCGGTTCCGCTTTGGCGATCTGCACGTTCTCTCGGGGTTCGGGGCTCGACTCGACCGGCTGGAAATCCGGGTTGCCGGAAGGAGCGGGAGAGGACATCGAGTCCTTTTTTGTTGATCGTCCTTTGTTCCCCGGTTGCGAAAACGATTCGGAAGGCATATTTTCCTCTACCGGAGAGGCGGCAAACCGGTCTTGCGGGCGGTCCTTGGACTTCGGCCCGCCCTTATCCGGTTTTCCCCTGGGTTTCATGGGAGAGGAATCCGGACGCTTCGCCGGCGGGGCATCCATCATGGGCTTGCCCTTGGGAGTATCCAATTGGGCCGAGGTAGGGTGCTTGCCCTGGCGTGGTCCGCCTTGCGGCCCCTGATCGGTCTTTGCGTGAGACGAAGGAGACTCGTTTCCCAAAAGCGGTTTTCCTTTCTCGGCTTTATGATTCTGACCCTTGGGCGCGGGGTGTTCATCTCCCCAAAGCGGTTTTGCTTGACCCGCCTTGGCGTGGACCGAAGAATGATCGGCTGCCTTATCGGGTTTTCCCAGATTCATCTTACGGTCCGGACCCTTGGACGCAGGAGATTCGTCTCCCCAAAGCGGTTTTTCCTTTTTTGCTTTGTGGTCTTGACCTTTAGACGATGGATGGTCGTCTCCCCAATGCGGTTTGCCTTTCTCGGCTTTATGGCCCTGGCCATGGGAGGAAGGATGCTCGTCTTCCGTAAAGGGTTTTCCTTTGGCGACGTCATGGGCTTTGGCATGAACAGGCGGCTGATGCGCGTGGGTAGGGCGCTGCTCCGCATAGGAAGGAATTTTTTTGACGACTTTGGGAGCCCGGTCATGGTGATGAGCGTCCTGTTGTTTGTGACGCGGGTAATTTTTGTTGGAATAGATTTTCGTTTTATGGCGCGCTTGGCGATTATCATGGCTGTGGACGACGCATCCCTGAACAATAAAACCGGATCCAAACAGGAACAGCATGACCACCCATGCCGGATTTTTAAACGTTATTAAATCAGGGTTGCGCGCAGGCTTCAAAAGGTCTTTGGCGGAACGCATGTTTCTGGACTCCTTCTTACTGGCTCAATCGGTTTTGGACAAACAGGCTTATAATACAGAGTACCTTAATGTAAATCAGTGGCAAGGGTTTTCTTTAACAGTCTTTTAGGGGTGATATAAAGGGTGGGGCGGGTAGGCTTAAAATTCCCTTTCATAGACGTGGTAGCCGGCGTGGGACATCCCCAGTTTTTTATAGACCGCTTGGCCCACCGCGTTGTCCCCTTCCACATAAAGGCGCAGGCCGCACACACCCGCCGCCTCGCGGGCCAGGGATTCGATGTGCCGGAACAGCTGGGTGAAGATGCCCTGCCGGCGATGGTCGGGATGAACGTAGACGCTTTGAATCCACCACAAATCCCCGTTGCGCCAATCGCTCCATTCGCAGGTGACCATGGCTTGTCCCACCACTTCGCCTTCGGATTCCGCAACAAAATAACGGCACTTGTCGGGTTGGAGCAGTCCCTGGGCCACACCCCGGCTCACGGTATCGGAATCCAACTCCTTGTTCTCGGTTTCCAGGGCCATGCGCCGGTTGTATTCCGCCAGGACCGGGGCGTCTTCCGGCCGGCCTTCCCGGATGCGAATAGGGTGGGATGCGCGGGTCATGAAGAGTGGTTCAATTGACGGGCGAGGTTGTTGACCATTTCCCGAATCTTGGATTTAGTTTTTTCATTGATGAGGGTTTGACCTTTGTAATCTTCGTAACTGCTGAATACGATAGGTTGCACGGTGGTGACATGCGACTCAAAGGCCAGTATTTTGCTCAAATCCGCCGAGGCCATGTAGGACCGGTTGCCGCCGGCGTTGCACAGAATACCGGCGATTTTTTTCTCCATCGCGCCGCTGGTGATGTCGATAAAATTTTTCAGCGAACCGGAAACGGAATAACAGTACACGGGCATGCCGATGACGAAAGCCCGGGCTTCGTCGATGGCCCGATACGCCTGTTGCATGTCGGGGTGATACTCCTTCAGGGAACGCCCGTCGCAGAATTCCATTTGAAGGTTTCTGAGGTCCAGCACGCCCACCTCCAGGCCGGCGCGCTTCAATTCCTCTTCCGCATGTTGGATCAAAACGGCTGTCCGCGAATCTTTGTTGAGACTTCCTTGGATGAGAATCACATGGGACATGGTCGACGCATTCCTTGGTATGGGGGTTAGGGGGCGGTCAAGACATCCTGCACGCGTTCCAGGGCCCAGTCGATGTCCGGTTTGCGGATGACCAGCGGCGGAGAGATGCGTAACACGTGCTCGTGGGTTTCCTTGCACAACAGGCCCTTGGTCTGCAGGGCTTCGCAGAAACGCCGCGCGCCCCCGGCTTCGGGATGCAGTTCGATGCCGATCATCAATCCCTTGCCGCGGATTTCGCGGATATGGGGAGACCGGATTTCCCGCAATCGATCCATCATATATGAGCCGAGCTCCGCGGAATTTTCGATCAGCTTTTCTTCCACCAACACTTTTAACGCCTCCCGCGCCACTGCACAGGCGAGCGGATTGCCGCCAAACGTGCTTCCGTGATCGCCCGGCTTGAACACGCCCAGCACTTCCTTGTTGGACAGCACCGCGGAAACCGGATAATAACCGCCGGACAGGGCTTTGCCGACGATGGTCAGATCCGATTCAATGCCGTCGTGCTCTTCGGCGAACAGTTTGCCGGTGCGGCCCAGCCCGGTCTGGATTTCGTCGAGGATCAGGATAACGTTTTGGTCGTTGCACAGGCGGCGCACCTCTTTCAGATATCCGGCGGGCGGAACGATCACCCCGCCTTCGCCTTGAATGGGTTCCACCAGAAAACCGACGGTGTTGGGCGTGATGGCCTGGGCCAGCGCCTCGGCATCGCCGAACGGGATGATTTTGAAGCCGGGAGTGAACGGCGAATACCCTTTCTTAAACTGCGCTTCCGTGCTGAAGCCGACAATGGTCAGTGTCCGGCCGTGAAAATTATTGGCGCAAACGATGATTTCCGCCTGGCCCTCGGGAACCTGCTTGACCTCATAACCCCATTTGCGGACCGCTTTGATGGCCGACTCCACCGCCTCGGCGCCGCTGTTCATCGGCAATACGGAATGGGACCGGGTGAGTTCGCAGATTTCCTTGTAAAACGGTCCCAGCTGGTCGTTGCGGAAGGCCCGCGACACCAGGGTCAGTTTCTCGGCCTGCTCTTTCAGGACCTTGAGGATACGGGGATGGCAATGGCCTTGGTTGACCGCCGAATAGGCGGACAGGCAATCGAGGTACTTCCGGCCCTCTACGTCCCATACCCAGATGCCCTCGCCCCGGCACAGAACCACATTTAACGGGTTGTAATTATTGGCTCCAAACTGGGTCTCAAGATCGATATAATGCGGTGTTTTCATATTGCCCAAGGGGGAGGGTTCATGTTGAAATACCGTGATCTGGAGTCTATTATAAACTCATCCGGGACCAGGGTCCGGCTTCTTTCAGGAGAGTGGCGTTCAAAGGATTGAGCCTTAAAATACAATCAAATTGATATTTCAAGGGATTATAGTATAATCGGGCCTTACCTTATCAACCTAATTTATAGAGATTTTCCATGGCGATTGATGACAAAGAACTGGATGAATTGATGCCCGCCACCGAGCTGAACTGGACGGAGGACGCCAAGGCCCGGATGTTGAATGTTCCCTTTTTCGTCCGCAAAAGCGTGGTCCGGGGAATCGAACAATACGCCAAGGATAAGAGCATTGAAGTGATAGACGATGGTGTGGTTTCCCGCGCCCGCCAGGAACGCGAAGGGTCGGCCATCGCCGAGGCGCGGGCCAAAAAGCAGGCGAAAGAACAAACCGCAACCGGGGAAGAAAAAAAGGTGCCCCGCCAGTTCGTGAACTTTTCCTTTTTCAAACTGGATCCGGCGTTCCGCCGTCTGCCGCAGGAGGAAATTGACCAGGGCAAAAAGGAATTCATGGAAGTGCTGGAGGAATACGACAACCGGGATGACGTCATCCTGCTCAGCTACACCCTCATGGGCATCCGCGCCGACGCGGAAATCATGTTATGGCGGGTTTCCCACCGGATGGCAAATTTTCAGGAGATGACCACCCGGCTGTACCGCACCGGCCTGGGCAAATACCTCATACAAACGTACTCGTTTTTTTCACAGACCAAAAGATCCATGTACATGGATATCTTCAATCCGGAGCATGAAGAAGACCGGACGCACATCATCCCCGGAAAAGCCAAATACCTGTTCATCTATCCCTTCACCAAGAAACGGGAGTGGTACCAGCTCACCAAATTCGCGCGGCAGGGCATCATGGACGAGCATATTTTCATTGGCAACAAATACCCGTCCGTCAAACTGAACACCACCTATTCCTTCGGCATCGACGATTACGAATTCGTGGTGGCGTTCGAGACCGATTACCCTGACGATTTCGTCGATCTGGTCATGGACCTTAGGGAAACCGAGGGTAGCCATTTCACGCTGGAAGATACCCCGATTTTCACCTGCACTGCCATGTCCCTGGAAGACGCAGTCAACAGTCTCGGCATTTAATCGGACAACGACAGGTTAAAAGAAATAATCCGCCGTCCTTCGGGACGGCTTTTTTGTGGGGCGGGGGGGATCGTTCACGCCAGCAGTTGGCCGAATTCCCAGTGGCCGGCGTAGACTTGGCCGCCCGCCACGATGTGAACGCCTTCGCCGTGCGGCAAATCGTTTTTAAGCTCGCCGATGTATCGGTCGCCGTTGGCGTAGGTGTATTTTCCGTTGCCATTCATGGCATCCTCCCGGAAATCACCGGAATAGGAATCCCCGTTGGCGAACACCATTTTCCCCTGCCCGTCGGCCTTGCCGTATTTGAACTCCCCCGTATACTTATCTCCATTCGCGGCCGTGTGGATACCCATGCCGTGAGGTACGCCATTGCTGATCTGTCCCTCATACAAGTCGCCGTTGGGCCACCTACGGGTGAAGAACCCGTGTGCTTCCTCGGACTCCACGGTGGAGGAATGGGGTTTCTTCCCGGTGTCCGGTTCCGCCGTAGAAAAGGGCCGCTGGGAAGATCCGACGGGTTGCTCGTCCGAAAATTTGGTTTTCGAACGGTTCCCGTAGATGTTTTCCAGGAACCGGTAGGCTTTGCTGATTTTATTGAAACGCGCATGAGCTTTTTTTTGCAGTTTAGGTTCATCAGAGGGAAACCGGTCGGGGTGCCAGCGCTTGACTTCGGATTTGTAGGCGCGTTTGATTTCCTTCCACGACGCGCCCTGCGGCAGTTTTAAAATGTCAAAATACTGCTTCATGATGCCTTTCAGGTCAGTCCATCATTCCGAATATACTTGGATTCAAAGTCAATTCTACAATTTTAGGGGAAATTTCAAAGGAAAATATGAAATTTTAGAAAAAGAGGGGGGCCGATTATTT
>CAYPKH010000110.1:0-6096 GCA_964411245.1 uncultured Nitrospina sp. | reverse complement strand
GGAAAATTTTGAGATCGTAACTGCCGCGGCGCATGACCTGGGTGGGCGAGGTGGTAGCCGCATCCCAGGCGGGGATGACCGCTGAGACGAACGACAACCCGACACCGAAAAGGAAATAGAGGCCCATTTGATCCCAATGAAAATCTACCTCGGTCACCTGGGTGGGAGCGTACAGGTTGTTGACGGTGATGGCCACCGCTTCCAGCGAGAATTGTGCCAGGAAATATCCAAACCCGATGCCGATGGCCGAACCGATAACCCCGATCACCCCCGCTTCCAGCAAAAATATGGAAGCGATCAATCCCGGCGAGGCGCCCATCGCCCGCAGGGTTCCGATCTCCGTTCGCCGGCGCACCACCGACAGCGAAATCATATTGTAGATGAGGTACAGGCCGACCAGCAGGGCGACGAAACTGAGCGCCGTCAAATTATATTGAAACGCGCGCAACATTTTTTCGACCTGCCGGTTTCTGCGTTCCGGCCGGTCCACCCGCAGAAAATCGGGAAGCACTTCCGAAATTTTTCGTTTCATGAAGTCGAAGTCCTTGTCCTTCAGAAACTCCACGTCGATCCGGTCCAGTTTCCCGGTTTTGCCGAACGCTTTTTGCGCGGCCGAAAGGTGCATGACCGCAAAATTCCGGTCCAACGCTTTGGCCATCCCCTTGTGTTCCAGAATGCCGTTCACATTGAGCGTTTGTTCCTTGCCGTTGATGAGCAAACGGATGTGATCGCCGGGTTTGAAGTCGGTTTCCGGAATAAACTTTTCCGGCAATATGACGCCCCGGGGATCCAGAATAAGGGGTAACAGGCTTGTAAAATTCGAGCGCTTGGTTTTCAGGGAAAAGTCGCGTACGCCGTTGGCTTTCAGCAGGTCGGTCCCCAGAATTTCCACCACCTCGTTGCTATCCACCTCCACTCCGTATCCCCGAATGATCGGATAGGCTCGTATCTCTTCTCCGAGCTTTTCCAGATTTTTTAAATATTTTTCGTCAAAAGGGATGCCTTCCGCTTCGACCACGGCATCAGCCTTTCCCAACGCCAAGTCGACGCTTTCGCTGAAGGACAGCAGGGTTTGCCGGTTGGCCAGCTGGATGCTCAAAAATACCGAAACGCCGATGGCCACCCCGAGAATGGTGATGGCAAATCGAAAGGGATCGCGCACCAGAGGCCGCAGGATGAGCGCCGTGAACAGGTCCTTGAAATAAATTAGAAAACTCATGGTCGGCGGTTGATCCTCTCCGGTTTATTTAAGGGTTTGGAGTTTGCCGTCGCGGATCTCGAAGTGGCGGTTGCCATACTTCGCCGCCTGGGGATTGTGCGTGGCCACCACCACGGTGGTCTCGAAATCCTCGCTGGCCTGTTTGAGGAGATCGAGAATTTTAATCCCGTTTTCCGAATCGAGGTTGCCGGTCGGCTCGTCCGCCAACAGCAGGGAGGGCTGATGCACCAGCGCCCGTGCGATGGCCACCCTCTGCATTTCGCCGCCCGACAACTCGGCCGGAAACGAACGGGCGCGGTGGGTCAAGCCGACGTAATCCAATAATCCGTCAATGCGATCCCTACCGGCCTTCGAAGCGTGACTGAGCAACAGCGGCAGTTCGATGTTTTCAAGAACCGAAAGGGTGGGCATGAGATTGAAGAACTGAAACACGAAACCGATTTCCCGGCGCCGTAGTTGGGTCAACTCGCGGTCCTTCATTCCGGAAAGCAATTGGCCGTTGAGGTGGATTTCGCCTGCATCCGGCGTGTCGAGGCCGCCCATGCAGTTGAGCAGGGTGGTCTTGCCGCCACCGCTGGGACCCATCACCGTGACGAAATCCTTTTTCTCCAGGCTCAGACTGACGTCCGAAAGCGCGGCGATCCGCACCCCGCCCGCCTGAAAATATTTACAAACCCCATCGAATCGAACGATCATGGCTTACAGGAGACTCTCCGGAAGAGAAATGAGAATTTGGGGTTTCCCAGTGAATTTCATACCGAGGCATCTTATCAAAAACCCGGCGAAAGAGGTTGATCGGCCCGGTATCCGGTCCGGGGCGGAAAGTGCAGGCGACCCGTAAAACTGATGGGGATTGCCACTCCACGAAAATCAAAATTTTGCCGCTTCCCGCAGAAACCCATAAAAGGTTTATATATCAATAATTTACAAAGTTTTAAGGTCCGGGTTTCCTAAAGAATAATAAATATAAAATTAAATATTCATTGACAATAATTCAGTTATGTTATAGATTTATGGAAAACCGGGAGGAGGGGCCCTGCCACCCACGGGGTGTCGGGGCTGAGGTTCTCCTTCCCGATGCCCCAAACGCTTGAGGAGGAGGTCAACCATGGGTGAGAGCCAGCGAAGCATCGATCTGGAGATCGCACAACACGAGACCTTTGATGTCACCATAATCGGCGGCGGAATCAACGGCGCCTGTCTTTACCACCACCTGTGCCGCAAGGGCTACCGGGTACTGCTGTTGGACAAGGGGGATTTTGCCGGGGGCACCAGCCAGGCCTCGGCCATGATGGTCTGGGGGGGCCTCCTATACCTGCGCAATCTGGACATTTTAACCGTCGCCCAGTTGTCGCGCGACCGTGAGGCGATGATCCGCAATATGGAAGGTGAGGTGTTGCCCGCACAGTTCCGCTACATCCCCTCGCGGGAAACCGGCTGGAACAAATACCTCATGGCGTCCGGCCTGTATTTTTACTGGATGCTCGGCCTGTGCCAAAGGGAGCGGCCGCGGGTCGAGGAATCCTACGCGGAAAAAGCGTTCCTGAAAAACGGCCAACACGACCCTTCCTTTTTATATCAGGAAGCGGTTTTGAATTATTCCGACAGCCGCTTTGTGTTGCGGTGGATCACCGGGCAGGATTCCCGGCAGGGCATCGCTCTCAATTACTGCGCGCTCATCGGTGCCGAGTACCATGCCGGGGACGGGCTGTGGCGGCTGACGCTGACCGATCAGGTCACGGGGTGGGCGCGCCTGGCCACGAGCCGGTGCGTTATCAACTGCGCCGGGGTCTGGACTGATACCGTCAACGGCCAGTTTAAGATCGAAACTCCCTACAAGCACGTTTTCAGCAAAGGGGTGTTCCTCGGCCTCGAGCGGCAGGACCGGCACGATTATCCCTTGATCTTCGATATGGGCGAGCAGGGCGATGTGTTGACCTACATCCCATGGGGTCCGGTTGCTTTGTGGGGTCCGACGGAGACCTATCTGCCCTCGATCGAGGGGGGCGTGCGTACCGAACCGGAGGACGTGGATTTCCTGCTGGAACGCGCCAATTGCAACCTCAAAAAACAGGTCGACCCCGCCGACGTCGTTTCCCTGCGGTGCGGGGTCCGGCCGCTGGTAGTCAAAAAGAGTTTTTCGCAGGAGTGTTATCCCCTCGACCTTTCGCGTAAACATCAGATCCACCGGGACGGGCTGAAGCCCTGGATTTCGGTGTATGGCGGCAAGTTCACCAGCTGTGTTTCGGTCGCCGAAAAAGTGGAGAAGCAGGTTCGGGGCCTGGTGACTCCTGGCCGGCGGACGTTACCCGTCCAACCGTCCACGCCTGCCGAAGTGGGGTGGGACACTTATCCCGGATTGCAGGAGAAAGTGCCTTCGCTCAAAAGCTGTATCGAATATGAGCAGTGCCTCAATCTGGAAGACTATTTGAGGCGGCGCACTAATATTTCCCAGTGGGTTCCGCGGGAGGGACTGGGAAAAAATAACGAGAATGTTCCCCACCTGGAACAACTGGCGTTGCAGTTTTCCGGCAGGGAACCCGTAATCGCCCGGAAGCTGGTTCTGGATTATATGGAAACCGTGGAGCGCCGGTTCGACGGCGTGCTGACTCAAGTCTATTCATAAACGAATCCGGGAGGTGAAGCATAATGCAGGTCAAACACAATCAACCGGCGATACTGGGCGGGGATCCGGCGGTGACCGCCGACCACGCCACGGCCAACCGCTGGCCGCTGTTGACTCAGCAAGATGAACAATCGGTGCTCGCAGTGATGCGTGACGGCAACATTTCGACCCATCCGGTCATCCGCAAGCTGGAAAAGGATTACGCCGAATTCACCGGCCGCAAGTACGCTCTGGCGCACAACAACGGCACGGCGGGCCTGTTCGCGGCGTTTTACGCGCTGGGACTGAAGCCGGGCGATGAGGTGCTGGTGCCTTCAGCGACGTTTTGGGCTTCGGTGGTTCCCCTGTTGTGGCTGGGCGCGGTTCCCGTGTTTTGCGAAAGCGAAACCGAACGCATGGGGATCGACCCCGAGGATGTCCGTAAAAAAATCACCGCCCGGACCCGGGCCATCGTGGTGGTCCACCTCTGGGGCCTGCCGAGCAAAATGACCGAACTGTTGCAGATCGCGAAGGAACACGGTTTGAAAATCATCGAGGACGCCTCCCATGCGCACGGCGCGACGTGGCGGGGCAGGCCCTGCGGTTCCCTGGGTGACATTTCAGTGTTCAGCCTGCAGGGCGACAAGCTGTCGCCGGGCGGTGAGGGCGGGGTTTTCCTGTGCGATGAGTACGGCTATTTTGAAAAGGCGGCGTGTCTGGGAGACATCACCCGCATCATCGAACTGGAAACCCCGGCCCGGCGATTCGCCGCCACCAGTTTTGGCATCAAAACCCGCATCGCTCCGGTGAGTGCCGCCATCGCGCGCAGTCAACTGCGGCGGTTGTGGGAAAACAACCAGCGGCGCAACGACAACCTGGAGTATCTGTCCCATGCTTTGGAGAAACTCGGGTTTCATACCTTTCTTGCGCCGCCTCATATTGAACGCGTCTATTTTGAATATCCGATCCGTTACCAACCGGAACGATGCATCCTCCCGCGCGATGTGCTGATTGAGGCGTTGCGTCGGGAAGGATGCCAGGTGGCGGTGCCGCGGTACCCTCTGCTGCATCAGCAACCGTTGTTCACCGAGGGCGCCTGGAAGGAAATCGTGCGGCCGGATCCGGAGTCGCCGGTGCCGGAGTACGATCCCAACGCCCTGCCGAAAACGCAGGCCGCCAACGAGGCGCTGATCAAGCTGCCGTCATTTCCCAACGCCGGGCGCGACATTCTGGACCAATATATCCACGCGTTTGAAAAAGTGATTGCCGGTGCGGAGGATATTATGAAACACCATGCACCGCAGACCGTTTAAGGAGGAAAAACGTCATGAGAGCCGGACTGGTATTCATGGATTACATGATGCACGTGGTTCACCTGGGCCTGATGTTGATTTGCATCGTGGGCTGGATATTCGAGCCGACCCGCCTCGTGCATCTGACGGCGGTGATTTTGATCGCCTTCTCCTGGTTCGTGCTGGGGCGGTTTTTCGGTTACGGGTACTGCATCCTCACCGACACCCAGTGGCGCATCAAGCAGAAGCTCGGGCAAACCCCGCACACCGATTCGTATGTCAAATACGTTCTGGATACCGTCACCGGCCGCAGCATCAACCAGAAAATTACGGACTATCTGACTTTATACACCTACCTGGGAGTAGCGATGTTCTCCCTGATCGTGAACTTCCTGCTTTAAAGCCTGCTTCGAGCACGCTTTGAAACCTTCCTTCACTCCTTCCTCATCAGTCATCCCGGTTTGTGGGTCCGGGGTGACTGCCCTCCCTTTGCCGGCGGTTGCTGTTACATGCACACCGGGCCGGAGAAAACCTGTGATCCGGGCAACATATTTGCGGTCTCCTGCCGCCGACCTCTTATACTGATAAGGTACCCTATATTGAAACGGATGACGGGTGGTGTATGGACCGCAGGAGTTTTTCGAAAATTTGGGTCTATGGATTGTGGGCGTGGTGCGGCCTGTTCGCGGCGGGCTGTGACCCGTTTTCTGAGAAATCACCGTACGATCTGGCCGTCGCGGGCAATATTTCCATGTTGAAACTGCTTTTGGACGACGGGTTGGATGTCAATTCGACGTACGGTTATCAAGGACGGACCCTGCTGTATGGCGCGGTGCAGAGGGAGGATACCGAATGCGCGAAGTTTTTGATCGAACGGGGAGCCCAGGTTAATTTTAAGGACAAATATAAAAGGCCCCCGCTCTTCCTTCCCGTCGATTACGGCCATAACCAATCGGCCATCCTCCTGCCGGATCACAGCC
>CAYPKH010000109.1:0-6109 GCA_964411245.1 uncultured Nitrospina sp. | reverse complement strand
GGTAAACGGGCGTTTGCTGAAATCCACTTCATGCACGTCTTCCCCCACCATTTCGGTACCGAAGCGCGCGGCCTGTTTACGGAACAGCTGCATCAGTTCCGGCCCTGTGATGCCTTCGGGAAAGCCGGGATAATTTTCAACATCGGTGGTGGTCGTCAACTGCCCGCCGGCGGAGCCTCCGACCACATAGCCTTCGTACATGAACGGATGCAGATTGGCCCGCGCGGCGTACAAGGCGGCGGTGTGTCCTGCCGGACCAGACCCGATAATCACCAGCTTTTTTACATCGTCTGTCATCGATCTCATCCTAAATTTAAAAAGGGTTGCGGAAATTTGACTGAATTATGCCCTAAGATGCACAAGACCCCGCTTAAGATTCATTTTACGGTAGCATTCAGGAGGGGATGTGCTCACTCAATTTTTCATGGATTGTTTTGCGGATCAAATCGTGATCGGCCGGAAGCTCCACCGGCTGGAAGGGAAATTCCGCCTTCACGTCGGCAAGCTCTCCGGCATGATATTTCAGCAGAAAGTCCGTAAACTTGAGACCGTTGGCGGTCGAAATAACGATGGTACGGTCCTTCGGCTTGATCACCCCCCGCGCGGCCAGTTTTTCCATCACCGCCAGGGCCACCCCGGTATGGGGACAACACAGCAATCCGGTGCGGTTGGCCCGGCCGGCGGCATTGGCCAGCTCGTTTTCCGTCGCCTGCTCGACAATCCCGTCGAATTCCTTAAGGATGCGAATGGCTTTGTTGACACTGACCGGATCGCCGATTTGGATGGCGCTGGCCAGGGTGGTCTGGGCCTGGACCGGATGAAACTCCTTAAACCCGTTCTTATAGCTCAGGTACAGGGGGTTGGCGCGCTCCGCCTGGGCGCACACCAGCCGCGGCAGACGGTCGATGATTCCCAACTCATACATCATCTTAAAACCTTTGCCGATGGCGCTGATGTTACCCAGGTTGCCGCCGGGGACAATGACCACCTCCGGCACTTCCCCATCGAACTGCTGGATCAATTCGAAACTGATGGTTTTCTGTCCCTCGATGCGCAGGGAGTTCATGGAGTTGGCGAGGTAAATCTCGTTTTCCGCGCACAGGGCCTGGACGGCCTTCATACAGCCGTCGAAGTCGGTGTCCAGCGAGAGCGTCAGCACCCCGTGGGTGATCGGCTGGATCAATTGGGTGAGCGACACTTTGTTGCGGGGCAGAAACACGATCGCCGGAATATCGGCCACGGCGCAGTAAGCGGCCAGTGCGGCGGAGGTATCCCCGGTCGAAGCGCAGGCCACGGCCCGGATGTTTTTTCCTTCGGAGCGCATCTGCTTGACCATGGACACCAGAACCGTCATCCCCAGATCCTTGAACGAACCGGTATGCGCCATGCCGCACTGCTTGATCCAGAGATCCTTCAGGTTCAATTGATGCCCCAGGCGTTCCGCCCAGAACAGGTTGGTTCCGCCTTCGTAGGTGGAAACGATGTTTTCGTTTTCCACTGAAGGACACACCAGCTCCTTTTTGGCCCAGACCGAACTGCCATAGGGCCATTCGTTTTTGCGGTAACGCTCCTTGAACAGGTCGTTCCATTCCCGGGCGGACCGCTGTTTTAACTGGTCCATGTCGTGAGCAACTTCGAGCAGACTGTTGCAATCCGGACACCGGTAGATGATCTGGTTCAGGGGATACCGGCCCGAACACCCATTGATGCACTGAAACCACGCTTTACATTTCATGACTATTTTTCCACCCGGATCAAAACGGCTTTTTCGCAGACGTCTTCGATTCCATCGATTTCCTGCAAAGCGGCCTGGATATTTTTTTCACGCGCCTGATGCGTCATCATTACCAGCGGCACTCCCTGGCCGTTATCGTCCTTGACGCGTTGGATCACGGCCTCGATACTGATGTCATGGTTGCCCAGGATTCCCGAAATCCGGGACAACACGCCGGGTTTGTCCAACACCCAGAACCGCAGAAAATACTCGCCTTCGATCTCCGCTATATCCTTTAAGGGGATCCTCCGAATGCCGGCGGTTTTGTAGGACTGGAGCGGCACCCGGTCCTGCGCGCCAGAAAGGATGTTGCGGGCGATTTCGACCACATCCGCCACCACGGCACTGCCGGTCGGCAATGGGCCGGCACCGTGGCCGATCAAAATATTCTCTTCCATCATGTCATCACAAACCATGATGGCATTCAACACTCCATTAACGTTGGCCAGGGGTTTGGATTCGGGAATCATCGCCGGATGCACGCGGACATCGATCGCCTTTCCGTCGAATTTTGAAATGGCCAGTAATTTGATGCGGTAGCCGAACTCACGGGCACATTTTATATCCAATGACGAAATACATGAAATACCCTGCACGTAAATATCGTCGAAATTCACCGGAGTGCCGTACGCCAGCCGGGTCAATACCGCTATTTTGTGCGCGGAGTCGATGCCTTCGATGTCGAAGGTCGGGTCCGCTTCGGCATATCCTTTGTCCTGCGCCTCTTTCAACACCGTTCCGAAATCGTAGTCGCCGTCCGACATTTTACTCAAAATGTAATTGGCGGTGCCATTCACAATGCCTTCGATGGCCTGAATCCGGTTGGCCACGAACGCTTCCTTGATGGACCGGATGATGGGAATCGCCCCGCCCACGGAGGCCTCGAAACCGATCGCGATGTGGTTTGTTTCGGCGGCGGCAAACACCTCGTCCCCGTGCTTGGCGAGCAGAGCCTTGTTGGCGGTGACCACATGCTTTTTATTCTCGATTGCCTGAAGGATGAAGGAACGCGCCGGTTCATAACCGCCGATCAGCTCGACCACGATATCAATATCCGGATGGTCCAGCACCGCCTTGGCATCGGTGGTCAGCATTCCGGCATCGACCTTCACCCCGCGGTCGGTGGTGATATCGAGATCCGCGATTTTGACCACTTCGAGCACAGCGCCCAGCCGGCTTTGGATTTGACTCTGATTGTCCTGAAGGATTTTAACCATCCCGCAACCGATGGTTCCGAACCCGATCAGGCCCACTTTAATCGTTTTCATCATTTAAATTTATGGAATTAAAAAATTTCACGGATGCCCTGAATTGCCTGGCGAATCCGGTGTTCGTTTTCGATGAGTGAAATGCGGACAAAGTGATCCCCTCCTTCTCCGAATCCGATACCGGGGGAAACCGCAACCTTGGCCTTGTCGATAAGAAGCTTTGAAAACTCCAGCGATCCCATGGATTTGAATTGATCCGGTATCTCGGCCCAGACAAACATGGTGGCCTTGGGGACGTCGACCGTCCAGCCCACCCGGTTGAACCCTTCGCACAAGACGTCGCGCCGTTTGCGATAGGTTTCACAAATTTCCTCCACGCAATCGCGCGGGCCGTTCAGGGCGATGATGGCGGCAATCTGGATGGGTTGAAACATCCCATAGTCCTGGTAACTCTTGATACGGGCCAACGCATGAATAATATCACGGTTTCCCACCATAAAACCGACTCGCCAACCGGGCATGTTGTAACTTTTGGACAGGGTGAAACATTCCACCCCGACCTCTTTCGCGCCCGGCACCTGAAGCAGACTCGGGGCCCGATAGCCGTCGAAAACCAGGTCGGCGTAAGCGAAATCGTGAATCACGATCAGGTCGTGTTCCAGCGCGAACGCCACCACCTTTTCGAAAAAGTCGATATCCACCACCTGGGTAGTCGGATTGTGCGGAAAATTAATGATCAGCGCCTTGGGCCGGGGCCAGTTCTGCTTGTACGCCCGAAGCAGGGCCTCGAAAAAATTGGTGTCCTTCTGCATGGGAACACCGATGACATCGGCATTCGATAAAATAAAAGCGTAGGTGTGAATGGGATACGTGGGCGTCGGCACCAGCACCGAATCGCCCGGACTGGTGATGGCCAAGGCTAGATGAGAAATCCCTTCCTTGGAACCGATGGTGGCGATGGCCTCCGTTTCGGGATCCAGTTCGACCTGAAAATTTCTCTGGTACCAGTCGGTAATGGCCAGCCGGAGTTTTGGAATTCCCCTGGATTGCGAATAACGGTGGTTCGGACCCTTGGTGGCGGCTTCGCACAATTTGTCGACGATATGTTTGGGAGTCGGCAGATCGGGATTGCCCATCCCGAAGTCAATAATATCCTCTCCCCGGCGCCGGGCCTGCAATTTCAAATCGCCTATGATGGTGAACACATAAGGCGGCAGGCGGCTGATTCTCGAAAATTCTTTCATGGCTCCTCTGTAGGGTCTCCCGGCGCGAGGGTCCGGCCTGGCTCTTCCAGGAACCCGAAGCCTCCCGAATCGAAAGTGCTAAACCCCTTTAAAAATAATGCTTTCCAAAAAAACGAGTAAAGATATCATAAATACCCACCCCCGGCAAATTAATCTGTTTTTAGGAAGATTGTAGTGGCTCAACTGGCCAGTTTCATTTTATCGACAAAATCGGAGATCGCCTTGGAGTTGATCCCGATCCCCTGCTTGAATTGGCTGTTGCGGTAGTTGGTCATCATGCTGACGATCCCAACCAACTTGCCTTCGCATTCCACGATGGCCCCGCCGGAATTGCCGAAAAATACTTCATTGTCCTTGAAGTAAATATAGTCCGAGGAACGAATCAGCTCTTTATTTTTGATTCGTGCTTTTTGGAGTGAATAAAATTTACGGTTGGGATGTCCCACCACCAGGAGTTCCTGATTCACATCACCCCGGGTCTGCAAGTCCAGCCAGTGGGGGTACGCCTCTTTGGTTTTAATAAAAGCAAGGTCCAGCCGGTCCAGCCGGTGGATGGATTCCACCCGGAACACCAGTCCCGGCTGGGCCAGCCCGTCTTCCTCCACCCGGGGCAAAATGAGGATGATCCGTTTACCGTCGACCACGTGGTTGGCGGTGGCGATCAATCGCGGTCCGATAAAGACCCCCGCTCCCAGACTTTTATCCGCGTATACGACGACGGTGGCGGCGGCCACTTTTTTATAGAGTTCCTCACTGTGGTCGCAGGATATATCTTTGCCAATGAGATGTTGTTCCAGTTCATTTTTGGGCGGGTTCAATAATAGGCGAATTGTCCGGTTAATTTTGTTAAAGTAGGTGTTCTCGGGGTCGCTCACCGCCAATTGCTGATTGTGAACAGCCATCAGTCCGAAGGCGGAAAAAACCACCGCAACCACTTTCCATTTCTTTATTTTTTTCTTTGCGCTCATACAAAAATTTATGGAACTTCTTCAGGCCGTCCTGCTGGGCCTTATCCAGGGGTTAACCGAATTCCTTCCCGTCTCCAGCTCCGGTCATCTCATCCTCGTCCCCCATGTGCTGGGACTGGAGGACCAGGGACTGGCCATGGACGCGATTCTTCATCTGGCGACCTTATTAGCGATTATTATTTATTTTCGCAGAGACCTTTCGAAATTGCTAATAAGTTTGTTCACCCGAAAGGCCAATGACCCTTACCGGCCCCTGGCGTGGAGTATTGTCGCGGCCTCGTTTCCGGCGGGCCTGGCGGGTTTATTTATGGGCGACTGGATTGAAACCCATCTCCGCAACCCCACCTTTGTGGCGGGAAATCTGTTGTTCTGGTCGATCGTCTTTTTTGCGGCCGACCGGGGGTCTACTCGAAAAGAGTCCGAATCCGACGAATTGATTCAACTGGGTTGGGGCAAAGTTTTATTTATCGGGTTTGCCCAGGCGATCGCCCTGCTTCCCGGCACCTCGCGTTCGGGAATTACCATATCCGCCGGATTGTTCAGCCGCCTGTCGCAACCGGCGGCGGCGCGGTTTTCATTCCTGCTGGGAACTCCGATCATTCTGGCGGCGGGTCTGCACAAAACCGTGTCCCTGTTCAACGATGCCAGCCAGCCATTCCTGTTTACTCCCTTCCAGTTCCTGATGGGCTTCCTGGTGGCTTTCGCCGTCGGCTATTTATCAATTAAATGGTTACTGGCGATTGTCTCGCGGGTGGGCTTGCTTCCCTTTATCATTTATCGGGTTCTGCTGGCGGGACTGATATTCATCTTCCTCGCCCAATAAAAAAACCGGCCTGCGTTACCGCAGACCGGTTTTGAACAAGCGAAAAAGAATTAACCGCAGGTTATATTCAGGTTAACCGTGCCGGTATTGGT
>CAYPKH010000108.1:0-6189 GCA_964411245.1 uncultured Nitrospina sp. | reverse complement strand
GAGGTGGGCGACCAAGTGGAATACATCGCGCCGGGCGGCCAGCGTTATTTTAAAATAGAGGCCATCGAAAATAAAAAAGGGGTATCGGTGACCGTCGCCCACGGCGGCAACGGCTGTGTGTGGATGCCCGCCCCCGGCCCGGTGGAACCCTATGCCTTGCTGAGCCGGGTGACCCTCTAGCGAGGGAGGCAACTTGCTGGCGGCTAACGGCAAGCGATGACCACTGGGCGCAATTTAAAAATGGGTCCAGCGTCACGCTGGCCGGGTGACCGCCCCCCAGCCGGAGCTCACCCTGCCGCGATAGTCCCCTCTAAAACGGCCTAACTCCTTTACCCTTAATTGGTTATACGATTCAAAAATTCCCTTGCCCTGCCTCGGGCGGCGGGTTAATATTGTTGGACTCTTTTCATATAGTATCGATTTTAGATGAGGTTAGCGTGGCCTCAAGGGGGGTCGGAAAGAGTGGAGTGTTACCGGGAGTCATCCCGATCGCGGTGGGATTTGGAATGATCCGCCACCACGATGACCAGCCCCAGAATCACAATCAGAGCCACAGCCAACCACAATTTAAGAGTTTCCGGGCGGGTATCGAAAATATCGTAACTCAATGTTCCGTCAACAATCAGGGCAATGAGTGCGAGGCCCACCAGGACGGCGAATTTTTTCAAGGCGTCATTCCTTGCATGCGGGGTCCAGGGATGTTGCAACGAGCCCAGTATATATTTTTGCGTGGACTCGCCTCAATAAAATTTGCACGGTGTAAGGTTTACCGGTTTTTTGAGACTGATTATTAATGACCGGGCTCCGGCAATTGATTGAATTGTAACAGGTTCAGGGGCTCAGGAAGACAACCCCCGGGTCGGCATTTTAATTTGAATTATTCACATCCACGTATTGAAGGTAATGGATTATGGCCATCCCATTAGGACAGGCGTTTGCAGTCGGGTTTTACCTTTTCAAACAGAAGTTGATGCGGCGCAAGAAGTACCCGCTGGTGCTGATGCTGGAGCCGTTGTACCGGTGCAATCTGGAATGCATCGGCTGTGGCAAGATCCAGAAGCCCAACGAAATTTTAAAAAAATACCTGACGGTCGAAGACTGCATGAACGCCGCGGAGGAATGCGGCGCGCCCATCGTTTCGGTGGCCGGCGGTGAACCGCTGATTCATCCCAATATCGTGGCCATCATCAAGGGATTGATCGATCAGGGCCGTTACGTGTATCTATGCACCAACGCGCTTCTGCTGGACCGGTACCTGGACCAAATGCCTAAAACCCCACGGTTGACGTTCTCCATTCATCTCGACGGGATGAAGGAACATCACGATCATATTTGCGCCGAAGAGGGAGTTTACGACCAGGCGATCGAGGCCATCAAGCTGGCGAAGGCGCGCGGCTTTCGCGTCACCACCAATACCACGTTCTTTGACGGGGTAACGGTGGAGTACGCCGAGAAATTTCTTGACCACCTCAAACCTCTGGGCATAGACGGCATGACCGTGGCGTCGGCGTTTCAATATCCGGATGCCCCCTCGCAGGAGCATTTTTTCGGGCGGCACCAGACCCAGGAATTTTTCAGGGAACTGTTTTCGAAAAATACCAACGGCCGCTGGAACTTCAGCCACTCGCCGTTTTACCTCGAATTTCTGGAGGGCAAGCGGGATTACGACTGCACTCCCTGGGGCAACCCCAGCTTTTCGGTATTGGGCTGGCAAAAACCCTGTTATCTTTTGGACGAGGGTTACGCCGAAACCTTTGACGAGTTGATAAAGGACACCGAATGGGAAAAGTACGGCCACCGCAATCATCCCAAATGCAAGGACTGCACCGCCCATTGCGGTTACGAGGCCACGGCGGTGGAGGATTCCACCAACGGGCTGAGGAACATGGTCTATTCCGCGAAGACGGTTTTGATGTAAATTCTCCCTGAAATCCACCCCGGCGGGTGGATCGTCCTTCTCTTTGCCCTGCCTGGCGCAGGAGATGGGCCCCGGCGGGGCCAAGGTCCCCCCCCCTCAACGGAACCCCCAAAAAATGATTCCCCCCTCACTAGTTTTGGGTTAATCTAATAATATATTTACATTCCCACAGCCTGTATCCCGGACGGGTTGAATATTTTTAAGTATTTGATATAATTGGTTTAAATTATTTTCTATTTTATATCAAATACGAGGAAATCTATGAGAATGCATTCCCACCATCCACCTCCCCGCCGAGCTTGGCTGCCGTTTTCGGTACTTGCCGGCCTGCTGTTGTTTTCCGGAGCCTGCACCACTGTCAGTCCGGGAGAGAAACAACTGCTGGCCCAGAAAAAATTTGAAGAGGCCCGGGGCGCCGGGCACCTGCAGCACGAAACATATAAAATACTGGGAGAGGCGATCCGTCTGGCTCCGAAAGAACCCATGTACCGCGTCGCGCTCGGCAATGCTTATTTCAAAAACCTGGAACTGGATAAAGCCGAACGCATGTATTTGAGCGCCATCAAGGCCGATCCAAAATTTATAGGCACCTATCGCCAGCTGGGGCGGCTGTACGTGCAGAAAAGCCAGTGGGACAGCGCCCTTTTCTATTTGAACCGGGCTTTGAGCGAAGTCAACGTCATCGACCCCATTCAACTTTTGAACTGGGTGGCTTACTGCCATTACCGCAAGGGGGACCTGGCTAAGGCCGAAAATGCCTGGTTGAAGGCGCTGGATATCTATGAGAGCGATCAGATACGGCTCAATCTGGCCTTGGTCTACAAGGAAGCCCAGCAATGGGACTTGGCCCGGAAGTCACTGCTCAAAGCGCTGGAACTGAATCCCAAACTGCTCGGCGCCCACTTCGCGTTGGGCGAAATCTATTACCGAAGCAAAAAACTGGGGAAGGCCCGGAAACATTTCACGGAAGTCATCCAATTGGAACCTTTAAGTGAACAGGCCAAGGTTTCCCAGGAAATCCTAAAAAGAATGTCTGCCAAAAAATAATATGTCCGAAGATTTTGGTTCCTATTTGAAACATGAGAGAGAACTGCGCGGCATTGCGCTGGACGAGATCGCTCACAGCACCAAAATCAGCACCCGCTTTCTGACGGCGCTGGAGGAAAACCGGTTCGAGGATTTACCGGGGGAAGTGTTCATCAAGGGATTTATTCGTGCTTACGGCCAGGCCATTGGGCTGAATGCCGACGAATTGCTGGCGGCCTACCATGAAACCAGCGGCACCCGCCCGGAAAGCGAGGCCTTTCCCTCTGCGGCACCGGAAGCCGTGGAGGAGGTGCCGGAAAAGCCGGACAACCCTATGCTGAAAGCGGGTTTGGGCATTGGGGCGGCATTGATCATTATTATATCCGGGGTCTACTGGCTGACCACCGGTGGGGATTCCACCCCCGAGCCGGCCCGGGAGACGCGGTCAGCGGCTCCCTTGGAGGTCGATAACAGCCTGCCGGAGGTGGCGCAGGAGGCCGAAACCGCCGACGCAGAGGCCGGCGGCCCCCAATCCGGAGGTGAGCCCTCGAGATCAGGCCCGGCGGACGCCGCTGAGCCTGCCCATCCGCCATCGGTCGCCACCACCGGAAAGCCCTCCGGGACCCCGGCGGAGCCAACCTCAATTAAAAATACAGTTACAGTTCCTGAAAAAAATGATATAATGAAAGACCTTCAAGATCAGACAGTTCCCCAGCCGGAAGACGTTTCTACCGAGACCGCGATGGTGGAGCAAGGGTTGCGGCTGGTGATTCTAGTGAGCGAGAACGCATGGTTCAACCTGACGGTGGACGATCAGCGGGATCAGGATTTTATTTTGCCCGCGGGCGGTTCCAAAACGATCGAGGCGAAAAACGCCATCAGGATGACCATCGGCAACCGGCGGGCCACGGAATTGATATTGAATAATCAACCATTGGAATTACCGGAAAGTCCGGACAATGTAATTCGCAACCTAACTGTCAACGCAGAGCTGCTGAACTAACTATGGCAAAAATAGACGCTTTTTTCAAACTGATGAACGATCAGGGAGCTTCCGACCTCCATCTGGTATCGGGTTCCCAGCCCATTTTGCGCGTGCATGGAGAAATGGAGCGCGTGAAATACAAGATCATGGAAAACGACGAACTCAAGGCCATCCTGTATGAGATTTGTCCGGAAAACAAGATCAAGGTGTTTGAGGAGACCGGGGACATCGACTTCGGTTACGAGGTGCCCAACCTGGCCCGCTACCGCTGCAACTTCTTTCAGCAGAAGTTGGGCGTCGGCGCCGTCTTCCGGGAAATTCCCAGCGAAATCCTGACGGTCGAACAGCTGGGTCTGCCGCCGGTACTCAACAAAATGGCGATGTTACACAAAGGACTGATTTTGGTGACGGGACCCACCGGTAGCGGCAAGTCCACGACGCTGGCAGCAATGGTCGACTATGTCAACCGCAATAAAAAGAACCATATCATCACCGTTGAAGACCCCATTGAGTTTTTTCATAAAAGCCAGGGCTGTGTGGTCAACCATCGTGAGGTGGGACTGCACACGATGAGTTTTAAAGCCGCGTTGCGTGGTGCCCTGCGTGAAGACCCGGACATCATTCTGGTCGGTGAATTGCGGGATTTGGAAACCATCGAGCTGGCCCTGGAGGCGGCCTCCACCGGTCACCTCGTGTTCGGCACCCTGCATACCCAGAGCGCGGCCAAAACCGTGGACCGCGTCATCGACGTGTTTCCCTCGCACCAGCAGGCGCAGATTCGCACCACCCTGTCGGAAAGTTTAAAAGGCGTGGTGGCTCAGAACCTGTTCAAGCGGATCGACAAGAAGGGCCGGATCGCCGTGCTGGAAATTCTGGTGGTCACCCCGGCGACGTCCAACCTGATTCGCGAAGGGAAGACCTTCCAGATTCCGTCGGTCATTCAAACCGGTAAGAAGTACGGCATGCAATCTTTGGACGACGCGATTCTGGAAGCCATGCAGGCCAAGAAAATCAGCCCGGAAGACGCGTATGACAAGAGTATCGTCAAGGAGAGGTTTATTCAGTATTTGAAGGAACCTCCGGAATTCCTATAGGCAAGTTATGCGAAAAGCGGAAATCGATTACATCCTGACCACCATGCTGGAGTCGTATGGAAACATCTCCGACCTGAATATCACCGTCGGCAAACCCTTCCAGGTGGAAGCCAACGGCAAGCTGACGGAAGTTCAGGTGAGCCCGCCGATCCCGCAGATTACCCCTTTTCAGGCCGAGGTGATTGCTTTGAACCTGATCAATTCGGACCGGCGGCTGACGGAAATGGTTCTCAAGAGCGGTTCCTGCGACTGTTCGTATTATATTCAGGGCAAGGCCCGTTTCCGTGTCAACGTTTTTTCGCAGCGGGGCAATTACAGCATCGTGCTGAGAAAGCTCGAAACCCGGATTCCTTCGATCGAAGATTTGAAACTGCCGCCGCAATTCGGAAAAGCGGCGGAAGAGAAAAACGGATTGCTCCTGGTCACGGGCGCCACCGGCAGCGGTAAAACCACCACGCTGGCGGCCCTGCTCAACAAGATCAACCATGAAAAATCGGTGCACGTCATCACTCTGGAGGATCCGGTGGAATTTGTCCACCCGCACCTGCACTCCACCTTCAACCAGCGTGAGCTGGGCGGCGATTTCGATACCTTCGTCAACGGTCTGCGGGCCGCTCTGCGTCAGGCCCCCAAGGTGATCCTGGTGGGTGAGATGCGCGACCGGGAAACCGTCGAGATCGCCATGAGCGCCGCCGAGACCGGTCACCTCGTCATGAGCACCCTGCATACCGTGGACGCCGGCCAGACCATCAACCGCATCGTCGGTATGTTCGGTCAGGAAGAAGAACAGCAGATTCGCATTCGCCTGGCGGACTCCTTGCGGTGGGTCATCAGTCAGAGGCTGGTGCCCAAGGTAGGCGGCGGGCGTATCGCGCTGCTCGAGATCATGGCCAACAACATGCGGATCAAGGATACGATCCTCAACGGCGAAACCGAGGACAAGACGTTTTATGACATCGTCCGGAATGGCGACGCTTACGGCATGTGGACCTTCGACCAGCATATCGTCAAGCTGTACATCGAAGGGCAGATTTCGGAACAAACCGCCAGGGCCTACGCCACGCGCAGAGCCGTGGTGGCCCGCGGAATCGACACCATCAAAGCCGGCAAAGGTGAAAAAACCACGGATATCGAAGGCTTGGCCATGGACGAAAAATACGACCAGG
>CAYPKH010000107.1:0-6277 GCA_964411245.1 uncultured Nitrospina sp. | reverse complement strand
CACTTTTTTCACCTTCTTTGTAAAGGAGGCCTTGGTCTGTCCTGTCACCCTTTGCAAGGAGGAGAAAGGATGAGCCAACCCTGCAGGGGAAAATTCTTCCGGACGTGGTCCGGGCGGTTTTTTCTTGGGTTTTGCGGTATAATTAAGTATTATGTCCGTTTTTTGTTGAATCCTTCCTGGCTTCTCCAAATCACACCGACACATTTATCGAGGAAACCCCAGCAACTATGAGTAGTGAATTTATCCGAAATATCGGCATCATTGCGCATGTCGACCATGGCAAGACCACGCTGGTGGATTGCCTGCTGAGGCAGAGCGGCATGTTCCGGGATAACGAGCTGGCCGGCACCTGCATCATGGACACCAACGATTTGGAGCGCGAGCGCGGCATCACCATCTTTTCCAAGAACGCCTCCATCCGGTACCAGAACTATAAAATCAATATCGTCGATACCCCGGGCCACGCCGATTTCGGCGGCGAGGTGGAGCGCATCCTGAAAGTGGTCAATGGCGTTCTGCTGATCGTCGACGCCGCCGAGGGGCCGATGCCGCAGACCCGGTTCGTGCTCAAAAAATCGCTCGACCTGGGGCTGAAACCGATTGTGGTGATCAACAAGATCGACCGTCCCAGCGCCGATCCAGCCAAAGCGCTGGACGAGGTGTTCGATCTGTTTGTGAACCTGGGCGCCAGCGATGCGCAACTGGATTTTCCCACCATCTACACTTCGGCCAAACAGGGCTTCTGCCGCCTGGAACCGGATGGGGAAAACCGGGACATGCAGGCTCTGCTGGACCTGATCGTCCGGAAAGTGGACCCGCACGAAGGCGACTCCGACGGCGCCTTTCAAATGCTGGTCTCCTCCATCGACTACAACGATTATGTCGGCCGTATCGCCATCGGAAAAATTCAGCGCGGCCGGTACGATTCCCGCAAGGCGTACACCCTGATCAATCGGGCGGGCGACATGCAGGCGTTCAAGGCCACCAAGCTGTTCACTTTCGAAGGCCTTGAACAGGTGGAGGTGGAAGCTGCATCGACCGGCGACATCATCGGCATTGCGGGAATGAAGGAAGTGGATATCGGCGAAACCATTGCCGACAGCGAGTACCCGGAGGCGTTGCCGGTGATCGAAATCGGTGAGCCGACGCTGTCGATCAATTTCCTGGTCAACGATTCGCCGTTCGCGGGCAGGGAAGGGAAGTATGTCACGTCACGGCAATTGCGCGACCGGCTGTTCAAGGAAGTGAAAAAAAACGTCGCTTTGCGTGTCGAGGAAACCGGTGCCGGTGACACGTTCAAGGTTTCGGGCCGGGGCGAACTGCATCTGAGCATCCTGATCGAAACCATGCGCCGGGAGGGTTTCGAGTTCGCCATTTCCCGGCCGGAAGTGGTGATGAAGCAGATGGACGGCAAAACCATGGAGCCGGAGGAGTTTGTTATCATTGACGTGGACGAAGCCTTTATGGGGCCGGTGATGGAGGCCATGGGACAGCGCAAGGCTTCGATGAAGAACATGCTTCATACCGGACCGAACGCGGTGCGCCTGGAGTTTGTGATCCCGACACGCGGGCTGTTTGGGTTTCGGTCCCAGATGTTGACCCTGACGCGGGGCAAGGGTGTTCTAAATCATAATTTTCACAATTACATTCCGTATTGCGGCCCGCTGGTGCGGCGCATCAACGGCGTGTTGATCGCCCTCGAAGGCGGGAAGACCACCACGTATTCCCTGTTCAACCTGCAGGACCGGGGAACGATGTTTTTGGGGCCGGGGGAAGAGGTCTACACGGGGATGATCGTCGGCGAGAACAAAAAAGACAGTGATCTGGTCATCAACCTCTGCAAAGGGAAAAAACTGACCAACATGCGGACCTCCAGCTCCGACGACACCATCAGCCTCACCCCGCCGCGAAAGATGAGCCTGGAGCAGATCCTCGGCTATCTGAACGATGACGAGTTGGCGGAAATCACCCCAACAAGCATTCGCCTGCGCAAAAAACTGCTGGATGAACACGACCGCAAACGGGACGCCAAAAAGCAGAAAGTTTCCTGACCTTCAACGGATCGTGTCTATTTATAATAAATTGATTTATGATGCCGGGGGAAGGGACTCAGATGTTCCGGCGGCTTCCTGGATGAGTTCAGCGAGCTGGTCGAAATTCACGGGCTTATGAATGTACGCATACGCGCCGTTGCGCATGCATTCCTCTTTTGCCTCCGGGCTGATGTTGGCGGTGACCATGATGACCTGAACCTCCGGTCTCCAGTCGGTGATCATTTTGACCAACTCGTCGCCGGTCAACCGGGGCATCAGTACATCAAGAAGAACCACTTTCGGGTTAAAATAGTAAATTTTGGCGATGCCTTCTTCACCCGCCTCCGCGACCTCAACCTCAAACCCTCTCAAACTCAGATTTTTTTTGGCGAGGTGCCGAAACTTTTTTTCGTCGTCGACTAGCACAACCCTCGGGTTCGAGGTCATGGATTCAGGCATAAGCATTTTCCAATTATGGCGATAGTTTGGGTTCCTGGGGTTATTTAATTATTGGAAAGCATTAAGGCCTAAAAAACAAGTATTTCTTTTTTGATGGATTGAATTTAACCCAACCGCATCGCCTGCGGCCTTTTTGCCTGGTACCTCCTTCGGTTGATCAACTGTTGGGGACCGCCGCCACCGGCACACCCATGAAACCTTGTTGGAGCTTTTCGTTGCCGTTGACACCGTCTTCCATGGTATCGATGTAGATCAAATCCCACAAACCGTCCTCATTGATGTCGACGGCATAATACAAAGGCATTTCAGACACGACGTAGATATACCGGGCCGATCCGTAGTCCACAGAAAATATGGGATTATTCCCGTAATATTGCGGGAGGTTGACCAGGAGTTCCTCTGCAAGATAGGATTTGAGAACAAAGTGGACGGTAAAGTAATCCGCCTTACCGTTGCGGTTGAGGTCGTAGCTGACACAAAGGAGCCCGTTGGGTTTGACGTCCCAACTCATCTGCGTGTTCAGTGCCGGCTGAACGAGGGGGTAATCGGAAATTCCGATCGCGGGAAAACTGAAAATGAAACAAACGACGAATATCAAACTGTACATATTTTGGTGTTTCATGACAAACACCTCCTTACGCTTATGGCGGAAAATAAATACGGTCCGCCCATCTATAAACGGTCATTAAAAGTATTCCTCCCAAACACCGGTTGACGATTTATGCTCTTAAAATCTCTTCTTCCAGTTAAATACATTCAATAAACGTGCCGCTTTGGGAAAATTTTCCGGGTTTAATGTTCCACCGTTGAAATAGGGGTTGTTGCCGGAAATTTGCTTTTTTTGAAAGGGGTCCGGGGCGCCACTTTTGGGCCCTGATAGGACAAAAATAGGCGGTGGGTAATAGTTATAAACTATTGAAAATAAAAGAATTATTCTGAAATTGGCCAGGAGGTTTACTTATACAAGGACTTACCCGGTTACGGGGAGGGGACCTCTTTTATCCTCGAATCCGGCCACGTATTTAGATGGTGTAGGCCTCGTTGAAACCACTTTATGGGGTTTTGTAGCAAGGGTTGATTTCGGTAAGGGATTAAGTCCAGGCGGTTCAGGGAGCGGTGTCGAACATCCCCGAAGGGCTTTCATAGAACTTTTCGTTGCCATTGACCCCGTCTTCCATAACATCTTTATACATCAGATCCCAGTGACCGTCTTCGTTGATGTCAAATGCGTAAAACAAGGCTTTCCTGGAAATCACGTAAATTTGGTTGACCGGTCCGTAATTGACGTAAAACACCGGTGCGCCATGGTAGTAACCGGGAAGTGTTTTAAGAGGTTCACTGGTCAAGTAGGTTTTTAAAACGAAATGAACCGTATGGTAATCCGCTTGGCCGTTGTGGTCGAGGTCGAAGCTGAGATAGAGCAGGCCGTTGCTGCTGAGGTTCCAGCCGATGTTGGATTTAAGGGGGGGATCGACCAGAGGAAGATTGGGAAACCCCATGGCCCAATGGGGAAGCACTAAAAATGCGATCAGAACACTGAATTTTACTGCCAGGTGTTTCATGATGAACACCTCCTCCTTTTGCGGCGTTATTTTTATGGTAGGGATTGCCGCCCGTCCGTTTTTTGTGATCCTCCCAATCTCCCAAAAAATAGTGGAGCCCGTGAGGCTCAACCCGTATACATTAAATTCAAATTTACCTTCGATGTAATACATTCAATTTTTGTGCCGTTTTGAGCCCTGCCACCCAAAGGAATGAGGAGGGCTTTAAAATTGTATATTTATAGAAGTTAAGAAAAAACGCTTCTGTTCGAATTGTTCTAAATTTGGGTCAAAGTGGAAAAAATTTGTCCATTTTTTGGACAAATATTGAGCCGAAAACCGGAAAAGGTATGAAAAGGTCGAATCCGTTAAGGGATAGTGGGAGTTTGTTTCGTGGGAAGGAACCGGAGCGGTGATCGGGATGAGCCTTTTGGAGGGGGGAGCCAAAATTTATTCGCAGATGGTCACGTTTAAAAATGCCGGCGTGTCGAAAAAAATAACGACGCGACCTGGCCGGACGGGAACCGGATTTATGTAATGGGAATTTCAAACCAGAAGGTGGAGCCGAAACCCAATTGGCTGGTTACGCTCAGGCACCCTTCGTGCGCTTCGATCATTTTCTTGGAGATGGCCAGCCCCAGTCCCGAGCTGGATTCCCCGGCGGTGGGGCGGGCGGTGAGCCGCTGAAAATGCTGAAACAGTCTGGCCTGGTCTGCTTCGGAAAGTCCCGGTCCTTCATCCTTTACACTGAAAACCAGTTTTCCTTCCTGCTCCTTCAGAGCGATAAAGATATTTTTTCCGGATTGGGAAAATTTAATGGCATTGCTGATCAGATTGTCGATCACTTGGCCGATTTTGTTGGAGTCCATTTTGCATTGGGAAATATCTGGCAAATCGGAGTGGAGACGGATGTTTTTTTTGTCCGCATAAAACCGGTTGATCGTGATGTGATGATTGACCAGGTTTTTAAGTGACCCAGACTGAAGGTCCAGGTTTAGAGTCCCGCTTTCGATCACCGAAACATCCAACAGCTGGTTGACCATCTTGAACATGTTGTCGCTGCTCTTAAAAATAAAATTGAGAAAGCGGTCTTTGGTTTCCGCGGGCAATTGATCAATATCCTCTTTGAGAATCTGGGCGTATCCTTTAATGGCACTCAGGGAATTCCGCATGTCATGCGACGCCATTCCCAAAAATCTATTTTTAAGTTCATTGAGTTCTTTTAATTTTTCGTTGCTCGATTCCAATTCCAGGATCAATTGCTGGATTTTGATGTGGGTTTGAACACGGGCGACCACTTCGCTGTAATTGAACGGTTTGGTGATGTAATCGACGCCCCCTTCGCTGAATCCCTGAACCACGTCTTCCGGTTCTGTCCGGGCGGTAATGAAAATAACCGGAATATTGCGGGTGGCTTCCCGGGATTTCAACTTGTGGCAGGTTTCGAATCCGTCGATTCCCGGCATGTTGACGTCCAGAAGAATCAGGTCCGGTTGGAATTTTTCGGTGATCCTCAGGGCCTGCGTCCCACTTTGAGCGATGGATATGGAATAATCTCCTTCCAGAATTTCCTCAAGAATACTCAAATTGGTGGGCGTGTCATCCACCACCAGAATTTTGGGTTTTTCGGCAGGCGTTTTATCATTCATCATAAATTATGCACAAGGGTCCTATTCAAAAACGGCATTTTATCCGGGATTGCCAAAAAAATTAAATTAGATTACCCTTTATCGGGAAAGTATCTTATTTTTACGGATTGGATTTTCGGGGGTTCCCTTTTCCCATATATTGAATTATTGTAATGGTCTTTTTCGGAATAATCAAACGATGGCAAACCCTTTAATATTCGTGGTGGACGACGAGCCGGAAGCCGGCGGATTGCTGGCGTATTATCTGGAAAAAGCTGGCTATGAAGTGGCGCAGTTTTCCAGTGGGCCGGATTGCCTGAAAGAGCTGGAACGCAACCCCGGCCTCGTTTGCCTGGACCTGCAGATGCCGGAAATGGACGGACTGGAGGTCCTGAAAAGGATCCAAGCCCGGAATTTACATACCGGGGTCGTCATGGTGACTTCCAACAATACTGTGGATACGGCGGTCCAGGCCTTGAAGCTGGGGGCGGCAGATTACATCGTCAAGCCCGCGGATCGGGATAAGTTTCTGGCCACGATCAAGGAAACGCTGGATCAGACCCGGATGGTCAGCCAGATTCGCAATATGGAAAAAGGAAGGGAGGACGATTTCGCC